>DVOP01000014.1 GCA_018713465.1 Candidatus Alectryocaccobium stercorigallinarum
ATATAAAACAAAAAACGGTCTGCGCTATTGCATAAAATTATTTAATTTCATAATGAATACTGCAAAGCTTCCGTCAAAATTCATAATAAACTTGTTGATTTTTAAGACGTATGCGGTTAAACTATATATAAGTTTTGTTATAGTTTTGACAAGTGCCTTAAATGTGACAGACGTATGGACTGCAAAAAAACGCGCAGCATACGGCATGTCTGAATTCACATGTCTGCACTTAAATGTGCAGGCGTTTTTTTATCAAAAAGTTTTAATAACAGCGGAGGTGGTATAAAAGCATGTTAGACAAAACCTATTATGATAAGGCGGACGAGATCATCGCGGAGCATGGAGCTAACCAGGCTTCTCTGATCCCGATAATTCAGGATATTCAGGCTGAATATCGTTATATTCCGCTTGAACTTCTCAGTTATGTTGCCGGCAAGATCGGCATTACCGAAGCGAAAGCGTACAGCGTAGCGACGTTTTATGAGAATTTCTCTTTCGAGCCGAAGGGAAAATACGTCATAAAGGTCTGCGACGGAACGGCTTGCCATGTTCGCGGTTCAACGCCTATACTTGAAAGGCTTTACAGCGAATTAGGGCTTTCGCCGGATAAGAAAACGACAGATGATATGATGTTCACGCTGGAAACGGTTTCGTGTCTCGGCGCGTGCGGACTTGCCCCTGTAATGACAGTCAACGACAAGGTTTATCCGGCTATGACGCCGGACGCTGCGGCAGAATTGATTCAGGAATTGAGAGGTTAAGTATATGGAGAGGATTACGAACAGAGAAGCGCTTGAAAAGGCGAGGGAAGCGGCGCGCAAGGAAGTTGAAAGCAGCAGGTGCCGTATTCTTATCTGTGCCGGAACAGGCTGTCTTGCCGGCGGTTCAGGAGAGATATATAAAAGAATGTGCGAGCTCGTAGCGGAAAATCCCAACATAGAAGTTCATTTCGGAGACGGGATCGCGCACGGCAACGGTGATGTCGGAGTACATAAGAGCGGCTGCCACGGTTTCTGCGAAATGGGACCGCTTATGAGAATTGAGCCGATGGGAATACTTTATACAAAAGTAAAACCCGAGGACTGCGACGAGATATTCCACCGTACGATAGAAAAGGGAGAGATAATCCGCGAACTGCTGTTTAAGCAGGAGGGGAAGGAATATCAGCGTCAGGACGATATCCCGTTCTACAAAAAGCAGACGAGAAACGTCCTTAAAAACTGCGGACATATCGACGCGGAGCATATAGAAGAGTATCTTGCGACAGGCGGATATAAAGCACTTGAAAAAGTTCTTTTTGATATGACGCCTGACGAAGTAATAAGTGAGGTTTCAGAGGCGGGGCTTCGTGGACGCGGAGGCGGCGGATTCCCGACGGGCTATAAATGGACTCAGGTTGCGAGACAGCCGGAAAAGATAAGATACGTTGTCTGTAACGGCGACGAGGGCGACCCGGGCGCGTTCATGGACCGAAGCGTTATGGAAGGCGATCCGCATAAAATGCTTGAGGGCATGATGATAGCCGCTTATGCTGTAAGGGCGCAGGAAGGCTATATATATGTGCGCGCGGAATATCCTCTTGCTATCGAACGTCTTAAAAAGGCTATCGCGCAGGCTGAAGAAGCCGGACTTTTGGGCGACAATATCTTAGGAACGGATTTCTCATTCCGCATACATATAAACAGAGGCGCAGGAGCTTTTGTCTGCGGCGAGGGAAGCGCGCTTACGGCTTCTATCGAAGGAAACAGAGGTATGCCGCGTGTTAAGCCTCCAAGAACGGTTGAGCAGGGTCTTTTTGCCAAACCCACCGTACTTAATAACGTTGAGACATTCGCGAATGTTCCAATGATAATTCAGGAGGGCGCGCAGTGGTTCAGGAGTATAGGAACCGAGAAGAGTCCGGGAACAAAAGCGTTTGCGCTTACCGGAAGCGTTAAGCATACGGGACTTATCGAAGTGCCGATGGGAACGACGCTCCGTGAGATCATATATGATATCGGAGGCGGAATAAAAGGCGACGGAACCTTTAAGGCGGTCCAGATCGGCGGACCGTCCGGCGGCTGTCTGACTGAACAGCATATGGATATGGGGCTTGATTTCGATTCGCTTAAGAAGATTGGTGCGATGATAGGCTCGGGCGGTCTTGTTGTTATGGACAACAACACATGTATGGTCGAGGTCGCGAGATTTTTTATGAACTTTACGCAGAACGAGAGCTGCGGAAAATGCGTTCCGTGCCGCGAGGGTACTAAGAGAATGCTCGATATACTTGAGCGCATAGTTTCAGGCAGAGGAAAGATAGAAGATCTCGATATGCTTGAAGAACTGGCTACGATGATAACCGATACGGCGCTTTGCGGACTTGGAAAGAGCGCGGCGCTGCCGGTAATGAGCACGCTCAAGTTCTTCAGAAAAGAATATGAGGAGCATGTAATAGACAAACGCTGCTCGTCGCATACATGTTCGGCTATGAAGCGCTATATAATCAGTCCTGACAGATGTAAGGGCTGCTCGAAGTGCGCAAGGAACTGTCCGGCAGACGCTATCAGCGGTAAGATCAAAGAACCATTCGTTATCGATACCGAAAGATGTATCAAGTGCGGCGCATGCGAGAGTTCTTGTGCGTTCGGCGCTATCCACGTAGAATGGTAGGAGGTGAGAAAGAATGGGATATATGACGATAAACAACAGTCGGGTTGAGTTTACCGACGAGAAAAACGTGCTCTCTGTAATCCGCAAGGCGGGTATCGATCTTCCTACTTTCTGCTATCATTCAGAGCTGTCCACATACGGCGCGTGCCGCATGTGCGTTGTAGAAGACGACAGAGGAAAAGTATTTGCTTCGTGTTCTGAGGTCCCGAGAGACGGAATGGTTATATATACAAATACGCCGAGACTTCAGCACCACAGAAAAATGATAATAGAGCTTATGCTCGCGTCGCATAACAGAGATTGTACAAGCTGCGCTAAGAACGGTGTATGTACGCTTCAGGCGCTGGCGAACCAGCTGAACGTAAGCGACGTAAGATTTGAGAACTATAAAAAGCAGCTTCCGAAAGATAACAGCTCGGACTGCATTATACGTGATCCGAATAAATGTATTCTCTGCGGCGACTGTGTGCGTACGTGTGAAGAGCTTCAGGGTCTTGGGATCCTTGAGTTTGTTTCGAGAGGATCTAAGATGCATGTTACGACCGCGTTCGACAGGCCGCTTTCGGCTACACAGTGCGTAGGCTGCGGACAGTGCCGTATCGTCTGTCCTACAGGAGCAATCCTTATCAAACGTGATATGGATCCGGTATGGAGAGATTTGGCTGACAAGAATAAGATAGTTGTGGCACAGATAGCTCCGGCTGTTCGTGTAGCTATCGGAGAGAGATTCGGCCTTCCGAAGGGAGAGAACGTTATAGGTCTGCTTGTCGCGGCGCTTCGCCGTCTTGGATTTGACAGGGTTTATGATACAAACTTCGGCGCGGATCTTACGGTTATGGAGGAATCAAAAGAATTCCAGGAGCGCCTGCTTTCTGGCGGAAAGCTTCCGCTGTTTACATCGTGCTGTCCGGCATGGGTAAAATATTGCGAGCAGAAATATCCTGAGTTTAAAGATAATCTTTCGACATGCAAATCTCCTCAGGAGATGTTCGGAGCTCTGTTAAAGGAAGACGCGCGCATGAACGCCGATAAAGAGCTCAGGAAGACGGTCGTTGTTTCGATCATGCCGTGTTCGGCTAAGAAGTCTGAGATAAAACGTCCGGAGCATTTCACAGAGGGCGAGCAGGACGTGGACTATGTTCTTTCTACCGTAGAGGTAGGCCGTATGATAAGAGAAGCCGGCCTTGACCTTGCAAGTCTTAAACCGGAGGCAATGGATATGCCGTTCGGACTTGCTTCAGGCGGCGGCGCCATTTTCGGAGTTACCGGCGGAGTTACCGAAGCAGTTCTTCGCCGTCTTGTAGGAAGCCACAGCGCGGCTGATCTTGAAACGATAAGCCATATGGGTATCCGCGGTGAGGATAGTATCAAGGAAGCAACAGTTACTCTTAACGGAAGAGAAGTAAAGATCGCTGTTGTGAACGGACTTGCGTCTGCGGGAGAGCTTCTCGATAAGATAAAAGCGGGCGAGGCTTACTATGATTTTGTAGAAGTAATGGCCTGCAAGAGGGGCTGTATCGGCGGCGGCGGACAGCCGGCTCCGAGAGGACCGAAGACAAGGCATGCAAGAGCAGAGGGTATCTATGAGGTTGACCGCACATCGCAGATCAAGATCTCTAACGAGAACCCGATCATCGATACGGTATACAACGGAATCCTTAAAGATAAGGTGCATAAGCTGCTGCATACGAGATAATGGCAAGGAACCTCGGAGGAAAGAAGCCTCCGAGGTTCTCTTTAAAGAGGAAAATCATGAAAAAATACAATTTCTGGGGTTGGGAGCAGGCAGACGCCCCCGCAGTTACAAATGAATTTAAAGGGATAAAAACGCCGACAGATCTTTACAACGCGCTTTCGCATATATGGTGTGCGGACACATGCGCGCCGCGTATGAGAGATGAATGGACGCCGGAGAATATGACTCTCGGGCAATGCTCTATTACCGCCTTTTTGGCGCAGGATATTTTCGGAGGCAGGGTTTACGGAGTTCCGCGTCCGGACGGAAACTTCCATTGTTATAATGTAGTGGGAGACTGCCGTTTCGATCTGACGAGCGAACAGTTCGGCGACGAAAAGCTTTCATATGAAAATAATCCGGAACAGTTCAGGGAAGTTCATTTTGCCAAAGAAGAGAAAAAGCAGAGATATGAATATTTAAAACAAATGCTTTATAAGTATTGCAACGGATAATTATTCCGTACCGGATAAGAAAAAACTGAATATCTAATGAAAATAACCGCGCGGAAAAGCTGTCCGCGCGGCTGTTTTGTATAGATCATTCTTTAACTACGAACTGGTCTTTGCCTACTCCGCAAAGAGGGCATTCAAAGTCGTCCGGAAGCTCCTCGAACTTTGTTCCGGGCTCGATCCCAAGTTCAGCATCGCCGGCCTCTTCATCGTATTCCCAGCCGCAGGCGTCGCATACATATATCATATCAGCAGTCCTCCTTATAATTTCTTTATGTAACCACACTATATAGCCAAAAACAAAACTATGCAAGCGGTATTTGAAGTTTTGCAGTAAAATCAAAGTAAAATAAGATAAGGAAAAGCGCGGCTATTCGCACTTGCGTGAAATAAGGCTGAACGGGTATAATATAAAATACGAAGCGATTCGTGTTATTATAATATTAAGAACAAATAAGAACTGATCTAAAGGAAATTACGACATGGCATACTCAGGAGAAAACGCCGGCAAAATAGTAGAAGCTATTTTGGCGGATTATAAAAAACAAAGGATAATAGATAAGATAGACGACCAGTTCGACCAGCCGAACAAAGAAGTCATAATAGGGATAATAGATAACCTGATGAAGATAGTTTATCCGGGATATTTCAGGGATAGGACATATAAAAGCTATAACCCGGATAACCATGTGGCTACGCTGATAGAGGACGTTATGTACCGCCTGAACAGGCAGATAGTCAAGGTAAAAAAGCTTACCGGAGAGCAGGACGGAATTTCGCCCGACGAGCTGGAAAAAGAAGCTTATGAAACTACGTCCGAGTTTATGAGGCGTATCCCTAAGGTGCGCGAATATCTGGAAACAGATCTTTTGGCGACATATGAAGGGGATCCCGCGGCAAAGAACTTTGACGAAGTCATACTTGCGTATCCGGGACTTTTCGCGATAACTGTATTCCGCCTTGCGCATGAGCTTTTTCTGCTTGAAGTGCCGCTTATCCCGAGGATAATGACGGAACATGCGCACAGCCTTACCGGAATAGATATACACCCCGGCGCTACTATAGGAAAATTTTTCTTCATTGACCACGGCACGGGCATAGTCGTAGGCGAGACGACTATTATAGGAAACAACGTAAAGGTTTATCAGGGAGTTACTATCGGCGCGCTTTCTACAAGAGGCGGACAGAGGCTCAGGAACGTAAAGCGTCATCCCACGATAGAGGACGACGTGACGATATACGCCGGAGCGTCCATACTTGGCGGAGAGACGGTCATCGGAAAGGGCTCCGTTATCGGAAGTAACGCGTTTATTACCAAGTCCATAGCGGCGGGAACAAGCGTGAGCATTCGGCAGCAGGAACTGCAGATGAAAGACAACTCGTCGAGGACGGACAGTTCATGGAACAGTGAAAAATGATTCTAAGCAAAATTAAAAAGATGCCTTTGACCGGCATCTTTTTAATTCATTAAGAGGGGGATCTATATAAAAGTAAAATTTTTAGGTGAAGGTCATATGGAGATGATTGGTAGGAATCATGACCACGACCCTCTGTATGTATGATTGTATAATAGTATTTAATTATGAATGGAATGTGAGCGCTAACAAAAGAAACGATAAAAAGAATAAAAAAAGTATAAACTTGACAAATTTTTTTTATATTGGTATATACTTATACAAAGTAAACGGCAAGAGCTGACGAGAGATTCGTTGGCTCTTGCGTTTGCTTAAAAAACAGGTAAGGAAAAAGGTTACATAAAAACACCTATTAAGGCAGCATTGTTAACTTGAACGAAAGATAAGGAGAGAGAAGTAATGATAAAAACCTTAGCTGGGTACGTACGCGAATATAAGCGTGAAGCGATCATCACGCCCATACTGATGGTTGTAGAGGTCATTTTCGACATGCTTATACCGTTTATAATGTCCATGCTCATCGATGAGGGCGTCCAGGAAGGAAATATGGACAATATAATCAAGTACGGCGTGTTAATGCTTATCGCGGCTGCGGCGGCTTTGTTCGTCGGAGTTATGGGAGCGAAGACCGGAGCAAGAGCGGCGACCGGATTCGCAAAAAATTTAAGATGGGGAATGTTCAGCAATATTCAGACATTTTCCTTTGCTAATATCGACAAATTCAGTACGGCGTCGCTTGTAACGAGAATGACGACGGACGTTACCAACATTCAGATGGCGTTCCAGATGATAATAAGAGCGGCGTCAAGAGCGCCGGTCAGCCTTATAATAGCCATGGTGATGACGTTTGTCATCAACGCAAGGATCGCTATGATATACCTGATAGCGGTAATAGCGCTTTCGATAGTTCTCGGCATAGTCATGGGAAAGAGCGTCGTATTCTTTAAAAAGATATTTCCTAAATACGACGACCTGAACGAAAGCATACAGGAAAATGTTACGGGTATCAGAGTCGTAAAAACCTTTGTGCGCGAAGATTATGAAACCGAGAAGCTGAAAAAAGCCAGCGGAAATATATACAAACTTTTTACAAAAGCCGAAAAAATGCTGGCGACAACGGCTCCGGCGATGATGCTTACGGTTTATGCCTGCATTATCCTTGTAAGCTGGGTAGGAGCTAACTTTATAGTTCAGGACGCTATGACGACCGGCGAGCTTATGAGTATGCTTACGTACTGTATGAACATACTTATGAGCCTTATGATGTTCTCGATGGTCATCGTAATGATCGCTATGAGCGAGGCGAGCGCGGAGCGTATATGCGAGGTGCTCAACGAAAAGAGCGACCTGCATAATCCGGAAGAGCCGGTTTATGAAGTAAAGGACGGCAGCGTTGACTTTAATAACGTTGTATTCAGTTACCATAAAACAAGCGAAAAGCCTGTTTTGCATGAGATAAATCTGCATATTAAATCGGGCGAGACCATAGGCGTTATGGGCGGCACCGGTTCGGGAAAAACGAGTCTCATAAATATGATAAGCCGTCTTTACGATGTGGACAGCGGAAGTGTTGAGGTCGGAGGGCTTGACGTAAGACAGTATGACATGGAAGTCCTGAGAGACCAGGTGTCGGTTGTGCTCCAGAAGAACGAGCTGTTTTCGGGAACGGTCATTGACAACCTGAGATGGGGAAATGAAAACGCGACGGAAGAGGAGTGCCGCGAAGCATGCATTATAGCCTGCGCGGACGATTTCGTATCCAAAATGCCTAAAGGGTATCATACGTATATAGAGCAGGGCGGCACGAACGTATCAGGAGGGCAGAAGCAGAGGCTCTGTATCGCAAGGGCGCTGCTTAAAAAGCCGAAGATACTTATCTTAGACGACTCTACTAGCGCGGTAGATACCGCGACGGAGCGCAGGATAAGGGAAGGCCTTAAGGAAAAGCTTCCGGAGATGACTAAGATAATCATTTCGCAGAGGATATCCAGTATTCAGCACGCGGACAAGATCATAGTTATGGACGAGGGCAGGATCGACGGAATAGGAACGCATGACGAGCTGCTTGCGAATAATGAGATATATGCCGAAGTATTTGAATCCCAGCAGGGAGGCAGCGGAGACTTCGACGAGATAGGAGGTGAGGACTGATGCCGGGACCAGCAAGATCATTTAAAGAGGGGCAGAAGATCAAAACCGAAAATCCGATGAAGGTTCTCGGACGCGTAATGAAATATGTTTCCAGAGACTATCTCGTACATGTGATATTAGTTGTTATATTTATAGTAATAGGCGTGTGGTCGACTATTCAGGGAACGATGTTCATGCAGACGCTTATCGACGATTATATTACGCCTATGCTCGGACAGGAAAATCCCGATTTCGGGCCGCTCCTTCACGCGATAATACGCGTCGCTATATTTTACGCAATAGGCGTCGCGGCTATATATGCCAGAAGCGTTATCATGGTATATGTAACGCAGGGAACGCTTCGGAACCTGCGTGACGAGATGTTCGCCAAGATGGAGAAATTCCCGATAAGGTATTTTGATACTAATACCCGAGGCGACATAATGTCGGTCTATACGAACGATATAGACACTCTGCGCCAGATGATCAGCCAGAGTATTCCGCAGATAATAAACTCATTGCTTACGATAGTTATGTCTATAGTAAGCATGTTTATCCTTACCGTGCCGCTTACGCTGTTTGCTATAGGAATGCTTTTGGTCATGGTGCTGGCGACTAAGAGATTTGCCGGACGAAGCGGAAAATATTTCGTAAAGCAGCAAAGGCAGTTAGGCCAGCTCGACGGCTATGTTGAAGAGATGATGGCCGGACAGAAGGTCATAAAAGTCTTTAACCATGAGGAAAAGGCGAAAGAGCAGTTTGAAAAGCTTAATGATATGCTGTTTAATGCGGCAGACGAAGCGAATAAAAACGCGAATATAACTATGCCGGTAAACGCTAACCTCGGATATATTAGCTTTGTTGGAAGCGCGATCATCGGAGGCGCTATGGCGCTTGCGGGCTTTGGCGGAGTTACGCTCGGCGGTATCGCCAGCTTCCTCACCCTTAACAAGAGTATTTCAATGCCTATCTCGATGATGAGCATGGAGCTTAACGCGATCGTAATGGCGCTCGCGGGAGCCGAGAGAGTATTTAACCTCATGGACGAGGAATTTGAGCCGGACGAGGGAAATGTAACGCTCGTCAATATCAAAGAGGGTACGGAAGAGCTCATCGAAACCTCGGAGCGTACGGAGCGCTGGGCGTGGAAGAAGCCCGAGACCGGAGAGCTCAGGGAGCTTAAGGGAGATGTGAGGTTTGAGCATGTTGATTTCGGCTACGTGCCTGAAAAGACGGTCCTGCATGATCTGAGCCTTTACGCTAAGCCGGGGCAGAAGATAGCCTTTGTAGGCTCTACAGGCGCGGGCAAGACAACGATCACGAACCTTATAAACAGATTTTACGATATAAAAGCCGGAACGATAACATACGACGGCATAAGCATAAACCGTATCAGCAAGGGCGCGCTGCGCAAATCGCTTGGCATAGTTCTTCAGGACGCCGTACTGTTCTCGGGTACGGTCATGGATAATATCCGTTACGGACGTCCGGAGGCAACCAACGAGGAGGTCATTGCGGCTGCCAAGCTTGCGAATGCCGATTCGTTTATAAGGCAGCTGCCAGACGGATATAATACGCTGATAAAGGGCAACGGAACTTCGCTCAGCCAGGGCCAGAGACAGCTCCTTACTATAGCGAGGGCTGCTGTCGCAGATCCGCCGGTAATCATTCTTGACGAGGCGACGAGCTCGATAGATACAAGAACTGAGCGTATCGTTCAGGAGGGCATGGATAAGCTTATGGAGGGCAGGACAAGCTTTGTTATCGCCCACAGGCTTTCGACGGTCAAGAACTCTAACGCGATAATGGTTCTCGAGCAGGGAGTTATTATCGAGAGAGGAACGCATGAGCAGCTGCTTGAGCAGAAAGGAAGATATTATCAGCTGTATACGGGACATACGGCGTAAAAATTCAAAGTTGTAATTATAATAAAATAAACATATTCCACAGGGAACCGCTTTCGCTTAGTACTCGCGTAGTGGTACTAACTCGAATATCAGCACAGGCGCTGTATTCGAGAAGTACCAACGCTGCGTGATATTCCCTCGTGGAATATGTTTATTTTTTTTTGAGTTTGAATGCTGCCGTATGGACGTAGACAGCTGATTGGAAGAGAATGGGTGAAGCCGTATGGCCGGGAGACAGCTGATTGGTGAAGTGAGAGGAAGATGTATGGCCGTGGGGCAGCTGATGGGAAGAGGACGGGTGAGAGAAATTTTTTGGGAGAAAATGGAAAGGACGCTTGACATTTGTGGGAAGAGTGGTATATTGAAGGCATGGAAAGTTTGCTTTACATTTAATATAGAAAAAGAGATGAAAGGTACCGGTTCGGAGTTTTGGATAGAGGCATGGCTGCAAAAAGACAGTAAGAAATGCTGGGAATTTGTCCGGAGAAAGGGGGTCGTGAAATGTGAAGAACAGGTTAGAGGAAATCAGGAAAGAGCGCGGGATAAAACAGGAGGAGCTGGCGTCGGCGCTGGAGGTATCCCGGCAGACGATAGGTTCTTTGGAAAACGGAAGGTATAACCCTTCGATCGTGCTCGCGTTTAAAATAGCTAAATATTTTGGAATGAATATAGAGGACATTTTTATTTACGAGGAGGCGTAAAGATGGAAGACAATAAAAATATAAGAACGGACAAAAAGAAAAAGAGCCCAAATAAAAATTTTTATCTCGTTTTAGGAATAATCGGTGTAGCTATGGCGCTTATCGCTAAATACGCGCTTGACACTTCGACGGAAAAGACATTGAGCGCGGTGCTCATAGGCATAGGCACCGGACTTATGGGATTCGGTATCGCAAAGTGGCTTGTGGCGCTTTGGGGAGAGAGGAATCCTGAGCTTATGCGGGCGAGCGAGATAGAAATGAAGGACGAGCGCAACCAGATGATTCGTAATAAGGCGCAGGCGGTTTCGGGAGAAATACTCCACTGGCTTATGATCGCCGGCGCGTGGGTCGGGATCCTTACTGACGCGTCGGTTTGGATGATATTGTTGTTTGTGGGATTATTTATTTTAAAGACTATACTGGATTTTGCGTTCATGGTCCGTTACCAGAAGAAAATGTAATGGCCTGGTATACTGCGGAAAATTGATTTATGCGAACGCCTGCGACAGAAAAAATAATACAGATGGGAAATATATATGAAATTTGTTATAGAACATTTGTCAAAAGCCTTTGAAAAGAAAAAAGTGCTTATAGACATCAGTTTTGCATTTGAAGAGGGAAAAATATACGGCCTTTTAGGCAGGAACGGGGCAGGAAAGACTACGCTGTTCAACTGCCTGAACAGAGATATTAAATATGATTCAGGCGAGTTTTATATTGAAGAAAACGGCACGCGCCGTGAAGCTTTATCAGAAGATATAGGCTACGTATTGTCGATGCCGGTAGTTCCGGAATTTCTGACCGGCAGGGAATTCCTGAAATTTTTTATGGATATCAACGGGAAAAACATAAAAGAGCCTAAGAGCATAGACGAATATTTTGACTATATGAGCATAGATGAGGAAGACCGGGACAAGCTGTTGAAGGATTACTCGCACGGAATGAAAAATAAAATGCAAATGCTCATACATATAATCGTGCGGCCGAATATCCTGCTTTTGGACGAGCCTTTGACGTCGCTTGACGTAATCGTGGCAGAAGAGATGAAGCAGCTGCTTCGGTCGATAAAAAAGGACCGTATCATAATTTTTTCCACGCATATAATGGATCTTGCGCTGGATCTTTGTGATGAGATCGTGCTTTTGAGCCGCGGGGAGCTTGAGATTATAAACAGGGCGGATCTGGACAACGCAGGATTTAAGGATCGGATCATCGAGGCTCTGCGGGAGGAAGGCAATGAATAATACCCTCAAGCTGTCTTTTCAGATAAGGAATACATATTGTGTAAACGCGGTGATATATATGCTCAAGGGCATACCGCTTATAAAAAAGCTCTTGCCGTCTTCGCTGTATAGATCAAGGGGTCTTAAGAGGTTCGCGAATATCATTTCTGTGATCTGGGAGATCGCGTCGATATTTATATGGAAGCTGCTGTATTTCCTCATTATGATATGCGGCGCGGCGGCGTTGTACGAGGCTCAGGCGCAGGACGGATTATTTTTGCATATCCTGCTTATTTTGTCGGTCATCGGCTGCATGACAAATACGAGTCTTTTCAGTCCGTCAAAGGATAAGTATTACGCGATAATGCTTCTGAAGATGGACGCAAAAGAATATACCTTGATAAATTATCTTTATTCTATGCTCAAGGCGCTGACCGGATTTATTATCGCTATGCTGCTTTTCGGACTGCAAAGAGATGTTCCGCTTTGGCTGTGCATTACCGTGCCGTTTGGGATCGTCGGAATGAAGATGTTCGCGGTTGCGGTTTCGCTTATAAGATATGAGAAAAGCGGATATGGATATAATGATAACCAGATGTCAAAGCGGGTATGGGCGGCTATCGGGATACTGCTGCTTGCGGCGTATGCTCTTCCGGCGGCGGGAGTCGTATTGCCGATGGATATTGCGGCGGCTGTCTTTATTGCGGCGATACCGCTTGGAGCGGCAGGACTTGTAAAGATTTTGAAGTTTAATGATTATTATGCGCTAAATAAAGAGCTTCTGTCGAGACTGACAGTTCAGATAGACACGGCGGCGCTGATAAAACAGGCAAACGAAAAGAACATATCGGCGGATAAGACTATAACGAGCGGGCGGGCAGGATTTGAATATCTGAACGAGCTGTTTATAAAAAGGCATAAAAGGATTTTGTGGGATTCCACCAAAAAAGTTTCTTATATTTGTGTCTTTGTTATAGCCGCGATATTGTTCGTGACCTATATGAAGCCGGAAATAAAACCGGCGGTGAATGAAGTGATAATGACTTGGCTGCCGTATTTTACGTTTATCATGTATATGATAAACCGCGGGTCGGGATTCACGCAGGCGCTTTTCATGAACTGCGACCACAGCCTGCTGACTTATCCGTTTTATAAAAAGCCGGAATCTATACTTAAGCTTTTTACAATACGTTTCAGGGAGATAATGAAGATAAACGCCGTGCCTGCGGTCATTATAGGCTGCGGACTTGCGTTCATACTTTTTGCGACTGGAGGTACGGACAACCCGTTAAATTATATTATACTGGTAGTTTCGATAATCTGTCTGAGCCTTTTTTTCTCGATACACTACCTCACGATATATTATCTGCTTCAGCCGTATAATGCCGGAACTGAAATGAAAAGCGGAGCTTATAATCTCGTTAGGATGGCGACATATTTCGCATGCTTTTTTATAATGCAGCTTCGCGTGCCGATTTTTATATTCGGACTGCTGACGATAATATTCTGCGTGCTGTACAGCGTAGCGGCGTGCGCGCTTGTTTACCGTCTTGCGCCGAAGACGTTCAGGCTTAGGATGTGAATTGAAGTTTAAAATTCTGAAAAAGTTTTTGCTTGATTCAAGTAAAAACCAATAGAAAAAGAAAGTTTTTACGTTGCTTCGGTAAAAACTTTCTTTTAGTTTATAGTATTAAATTATCTTACAGCTCAGCGAATATCTCTGCGCCTCTTGTTTTTATCCATTTAAGCAGGATAAGCGACAGGGCGAGCAGTATGCCGGCTACTATAAGCGCGTATGCCGCCGGGCTTAAGACTGACGACGCCGGGAAATAGAGGGCGCACAGAGCGAATGTTATGCCCCAGTTTCCGAAAATAGATACCATCATGCTCATGCTCTGCTTTATAGGCACCATCTCATTCGTCCATGCAAGGTTGGGCGATTTCAGGTTGAGGAACAGTCCGAACGACGCGGAAAAGATGATATACAGTACGGAAAGTACGGGAAGCAGTACGGCAAGCGCAAGCGACGGCATGATCATTATTTCCACGACTATGATAA
>DVOP01000015.1 GCA_018713465.1 Candidatus Alectryocaccobium stercorigallinarum
TCTTCATACGGCTGCGGAAGCTTGTCAGCCATAACGGCAGTTACCGGAATATTCAGTTCGCCTATATCGGTTATGACTGTTATATTTCCGCTGACGCCGTCTCCCTCTGCAAGACCCCTCGTATCTATGCCGAAAACTATGCTGCAGGAGCTTCCCGAAAACGAATCCACGGCAAAGACGATACGGTGATTGTCCGAATATACATTTCCCCGTATCTTGATATCTTCCGCCGTGCCTATGCGGAAAGAATCTTTATATTGCTGACCGGTGCGCAGTGTGACATCTATTTCCCTGACGGATGATAAAAGCGCAGGCGGATCGAGCGTCAGATCTTCACGCAAAAGCTCGTCAACTCTCTTGTTCATCTTAAAAGCTCCCCTTTCACCAACTTAACCTGTGTAAATGTCCCTCTCGTATAAGTCCGTTAAACCCATGCTGACGCAAGGCTTCATATAATATAATGGCGGCGGAATTACTCAAATTCAAAGAGCGTATACCTTCCCCCATAGGAATACGCACGGTCGTATCCGGATTGTTTTTAAGTATCTCCTCCGGTATCCCCGCGCTTTCTTTTCCGAACATTATATAGCAGTCTTCTTCATACGCTACTTCCGTATAAAGCTTCCTTGCTTTTGTACTTGCATAATATATCTTGGCTTCCGGATTTTTCTCAAGAAAATCCGCGTAATCAATATATCTGTAATATTCAACCTGATCCCAGTAATCCATTCCTGAACGCTTTACAGCCTTTTCATTAAGCTTAAAGCCGAACGGCTCTATCAAATGCAGCTTCGTTCCCGTCGCAGCGCACGTTCTTGCTATATTTCCGGTATTTGACGGTATCTCAGGTTCATGAAGAACTATATTCAACGGCATTCCTCTCCTCCTGTTCCCCTGCGAAGCAGCTCTGAAAGCTTATCCGGCGACGGCCTGTTGAGATAACTCCTTATATCGCCGTGCCGCAGTATACAGTCGCTGCTGTCGTTCAGTTCTCCGACTGCCGCTGCCCGTATGCCGGCTTTTTCAAGCGCACGGCATATTTTTCTTTCATCATGCGCAATTATCATCAGCGAACCGCGCGAACGTATTTCGTAAGGATCAAGAGAAAAATATTCGCATATCTCTATTGTTTCCTGCTTTACCGGAACTGCTTTAAGGTCGATATCCATTCCGGTTTCAAACGCGCATGCGACTTTCCACAACGAGGTCATAAGTCCGCCCTCAGAAAGAGGCAGCGTAAATGCCGCGGACATTTCAGAAGCTATGCGCTTTTCTTTTTCCACGCTCATTTCGTTTTTAAAAAGCTTTGCATTCCTTACGATGTCCGGCGCGAAATAAGACGACAGCTCCTTTTCTCTTTCACACGCAAGGATATATGCGGCTTCAAGAGCTATATGCTTGGTAATTATTACCGCCATGCCGCTCATTTCTTTTTTTGACCCGATTTTATTTTCAAAATTCAAAATTGATTTGTCTCTCAAATCAGCCACCTTAAACCAAAGTAAGTCCGCCGGTTGCAGCGCTTATCTGCTCCATGTCCTGTGTGGCAACGGCAGCCTGGATCTCCGCGAGCTGGGAGTCTGAAGCGCCTCCCGTGCCTATCGATACAACATGATCTTGCGCGTTATATTTACTGTAATTTATCGTCTCCCGGGAAACCTCGGCTCCGTCCTGATATACTATCTTTATCGCTTCGGCCTCTGTTCCCGTATTTCCCGCGCTTTCCGAATAATAACCAACCGGTATTGAATCGTCCAGCTCGTACACGGTTTCTATTTCTGTTTCACCGATCACCTCGCCCACGAATTCAAGGCTCCTGCCCGGATCCCTGGTTTCGCAGCCGTATATATTAAATGTAACGGTTTCTCCGGATATATATCCCTCTATATAAATAGGGTAATCTGTATTATTCTTGAATTTAAAGTCCTTTACTCCCTCGGCGACCGCAGCGTCCAAAGACGGATCCACGTATCCGACGCTTAACGAATGGGCATATCTTTCTGTAACTTCAAGCTCCGATTCAAGTACGGCTCTGTACAAAGTCGTCGAAACCTGACATGCGCCTCCGCCGTATGTCTCGACATATTCTCCAAGCTCTATCGACGTAGCCGGTTCATAGCCCGTTTCCGCGTTAAACGGCATCATCTTCTCTAACGACGAAAATTCTTCGCCCGGAAGCAGCACAGTACCGTTTATCCTCGACGTAGCTACACCTATATTTACGGCGCGCCCGCGCGTCGAGCCCTCAAACGACGTTGTCCCTGAGCCAAGTAAGCTGTTTGACTGCGAGAACTGCGCTTCGTCGCCGTACGCGGTATCGATCGTTATCGGAAGATTTATTTCTCCGTAGCCGCCGAACCAGTCGTTGTCCATATATTCGCATATCGCAGCTACCGCCTCGTCTTCATTTACATATACCCCGTCCTGTTTTCCCGTAGGATATATGAGTCCGTCCGAGCCCATTGTCAAAGACATATCTACTCTCTGGATATTCAGCGGAATGCCTTTTTGCTGAACGACGGCCCTTACAGCCTCCTCGGAAACAGCCATGTCTATTTCAAATATGACCTGCTCGCCGGCTTCCAAATCTTTGTTGACTGTGTATCTTTTCCATATATTGCCGGTTTTTCCTATACTCAGTATTTTAGCCGTTATATCCGTATTTGTCTGATACAGCCCAAGCTCTCCAGCCGTTATATCTACTGACTGTGAGCCGACGTTTACAGTTATAAGCGCCGAAGAATATTCAGTCATTTTCTGCTGTATGACCGCGTTAATCTCATCTTCATTCATTCCCGCGACACAGATATTTTCAATATATATATTATCTGCCGCGACATTCTCCTGGGTCGCTTTTACGTCTTGCGCCCCGTATACACAAAGCACGAACAACGCCGCAAAGAATGACAAAACCGGAAGCAATATTCTTTTTAATTCTGTTTTTAATGTCATTTTACACCCTTTTTTCTTATGTGTGAGCTGCCTGCATCTTGTCTGCAAAATTTATTTGTCCGATGTCTTTTTACCTTTCTTTTCCTTACAGTATTTCGAAAGAAAACATTCATCGCATTTAGGGTTTCTTGCCGAACATATCGTCCTGCCGAAGGTGATTATCTGTATATTATATAATATCCAATGGTCCTTAGGAAGAACCTCCATCAGCTCAAATTCGACCTTGACCGGGTCATCCTCCTTTGTAAGTCCGAGCCTTTTTGATATCCTTTTTACATGCGTATCGACCACTATGCTCGGATCGTTAAATATATTTCCCCTGATGACGTTCGCGGTCTTTCTTCCGACTCCCGCAAGCGAGGTAAGCTCTTCGAGCTTTGACGGAACATGTCCTTGGAACTTTTCACAAATCGTCTTCGCGCATGAAATTATATTCACCGCCTTGCTGTGGAAAAACCCGACGGAATGAATATCCTGTTCCAGCTCTTTAAGATCCGCGTTTGCGAATGCGTAGATATCCGGATATTTTACAAACAGATCCTTTGTTACTTTATTTACACGCTCGTCTGTACACTGCGCGCTGAGGATAGTAGCTATAAGAAGCTGCTCCGGCGTCTCGTGATGAAGATAGCATTTGTAGTCCGTTCCATATCTTTCATCCAACAGTGCCAATATCTCTTTTGTCCTTTTTGACGCCATTTTCCAGAGCTCCTTTATAAAAACAACTTTTCCGCCTATTATCATATGTATTATAAGCGCTGTTCGTTATAGCCGCAAGTTTTTATTGAAATGCCGATACGTTTAGGTTAGAATTAAAAAACACCAAAACCTTTGCCGTTATATAAATACGGCGGAATGGAGATTTAAATGAGCAAAACCAGCAACCAGACAACTAAATTGGGTTTTATGACCAATCCTGCAATAAAAAGACTTCAAAAGGTTATTGCCGATGAACAGGTTTCCGTAAACGCCACTTATGCCGGCGTAGCGTCCAAAACAGTATACTTCCTTATATGGACCGTGATAGGAATAGCCGCATTCTTTATTTTTCAGAATACTCTTCTTAATATCGCGCCTGAAACATATACGGTAATACAGTCTGAAAACGTCTTTGAATTTGCAATGACCGTCGCAAGCGGAGGTGCCGTTGCCGCTGCAGCTATTATCACACTCGTCACGGCGCTCATAAGTATCTTTGCGATGGCAGCGCTTCCGATAGTAGGAGCGATATACTCAATAGCGCAGGGATATCTCCTTGCGTTCATAACCGACGCGCTCGCTCCGCAGTATGAATGGCTCGGAATACTCGCACTCACGCTGACCGTTGTTATCGTCGCAACTCTGCTTTTCCTTTACAGCACCGGTAAGATAAAAGTAGGCCAGAGATTCAGGGCGGCTATGTTTACGCTTTGCATAACGATAATAATAACGAGCCTTATCTTCTTTGTTATAAGTATCGTTCCGTGGTTCCGTCCGGCGGCAAACGCAATAAGCGCCGTAACGTCAAACCCTGTAGTCAGCATTATTATTTCGGCTGCGTTCGTGCTTATCGCATGTCTCTTCCTGGTATCGGATTTCGACTCCACAAGCCAGATAGTAAACGCGGGCATGCCGAAGAAATACGAATGGGTATGCGCCTTCGGTATCGCTTACACAGTTCTTTACCTTTATATAAAGATACTCGAACTTCTCATAAACATTTTCGGAAGAAGCAATTCCAACAACTGAATATTAAACATACTAAAAGCGGCTCCGGGATTTCCGGAACCGCTTAATTTTAAACATTGGTTTTGACTTTATATAATTACTTTCTTACAAAACGGAATGCAGATACAAAATACAGTATCGGAACAACAAGCTGTAAAAACGTAAGGAAATTAAAACTCGGAACTCCTACTGCAGCCGACGCATAATTTACAAGGCTTGCTATATCCGACGCGTTGTACATTATAAGCGAAATGATTGCAAGTATAACTACGATAAGTCCCCATACAAGACAGCCTGCCGCTTTTTGTTTATTCGCGCAATGCATTACTCCCATTATTCCGGCAACAAGCATGAATATGGACTGTAAAAGACATACCACAGCAAATCCGCCCATTCCGATCCACATATACATGGCCATATTTACAAGACCCGAAAGAATTCCTATTGCTCCAAAGATGATGCAAAGTATTCCCATTACTTTAAGAAATGTTGATTTCTGCATTGAAATCCCCCCTTTTTAAGATGATTTTAATTTAAACACATATTATCACATATAATTTATTTTGACTACAAAAAATCCATATTCGAGAAAATTTTACGCGTTTTTTCAAATCCCTTTACTTGTCGCAGTTTTTGGCTTATTATTTTCAGGACAGTCAATTTGTTTTTATGTTTTAAGAGGGGTGTTTCAAAATGAATCTTATTTTTGATATTCACGACAGGCCTAAATTCGGACAGCTCATTGTTTTCGCGTTCCAGCAGCTTCTTGCGATACTTGCGGCTACTATCGCTGTTCCGTCAATAGTCGGAAACGGAATGTCGCAGTCCGCGGCGCTTTTCGGAGCCGGCGTAGGAACGATAATCTATCTTCTGTTTACTAAATTCAGAAGTCCGGTTTTCTTAGGTTCATCGTTTGCTTTTATCGGCTCTATGCTGGCAGCCTTCGCCGGAGCGGTGTCTACACAGGTCGGATACGCCGGTCTTATAATAGGCGCGGTTTTTGCCGGCGCGGTCTATGTTCTCATAGCTCTTATAGTAAAAGTGGCCGGCGTTATGTGGATAAACAAGCTTATGCCGGCTGTAGTTATAGGACCTACCGTAGCTATAATCGGTCTTTCACTTGCCGGAAACGCTGTAAGCGATTCTCTCGCGGGAGCGTACGACGAAGCCGCCGGCGCGTTTATAATGAATACACATACATGGGTAAGCCTTATATGCGCTATAGTAACGCTTTTCGTTGTAATAATATGCTCGGTATACGGCAAAAAAATGGTCAGGCTCATTCCGTTTATAATCGGTATCGCCGCAGGTTATATCGTTGCGACGATATTCACACTGGTCGGTACAAGCACCGGAAACTCAGACCTTATACTTATCGATTTTTCAGTGTTCAACAACATGCAGTGGGTGCCTGAGTTCACATTCGTCGAGGCAGCGAAGGGCTTCGCAGAAGTTGACAGCCAGTATATAGCGACTGTCGCCGTAGCTTATATTCCTGTAGCCTTCGTCGTTTTTGCGGAACATATAGCAGACCACAAAAACCTTTCAAATATCATCAGCCGCGATCTGCTCGATAATCCCGGTCTTCACAGGACACTTTTAGGCGACGGCGTAGGCTCGATATTCGGAGCGTTTTTCGGCGGCTGCCCGAATACGACATACGGCGAATCGGTAGGCTGCGTAGCCATAACCGGAAACGCCTCTGTCGTAACGATACTCGCGACGGCGATACTCTCTATGATAGCCTCGTTCATAGGCCCGTTCGTTACATTCCTTTCATCTATACCAGGCTGCGTAATGGGCGGCGTGTGCATAACTCTTTACGGATTTATCGCGGTCAGCGGGCTTAAAATGATACAGTTCGTAGACCTTAACGAAAACAGGAACCTGTTCGTCGTTTCGGTAATCCTTATTGCCGGTATCGGCGGCATGGCTCTCCAGATAGGACAGGTAACCCTTACCGAAATCGCATGCGCGCTTATACTCGGTATAATCGTAAACCTTATATTAAGCAGAAACGATAAAAAGAAATTCTGATATTCAGATATGTCAGTAAAAATACCAAGAAGGGCGGTGAAAAATGAAAAACAGCATATTCGGAGCTAATGGCATTATGCGGCGCTACACCTTTATAATACTTATAGCTATAGAACTGCTGCTGTCATTTTCATTTTTCGGATATATACATATTGAACCGATATCGGTAACCCTTGCTTATATTCCGGTTATCCTTGCCGGCGCCCTTACGGGCCCCGCAGAGGCCATGACTGTGGGCGCTGTATTCGGTCTTTCAAGCATGTGGAAAGCCTCTGCAAACTATGTTATGCCGTCAGACCACCTGTTTTCACCGTTTTTCAGCGGCAAGCCTTTCGGAAGCTTTATGCTCAGCACCGGAAGCAGAATGCTCTTCGGCCTTGTCATAGGACTTTTATATATGGCCGCAAGACGCAGCAGACGCCCGCGGATCTGGATAAGCGTAATTTCTTTTCTCGGAAGATCCATACATTCGATATTTGTATACATCTGTATGTCGTTTTTCTTTCCGGGAGCAGGCTTTACTCCTTTGAGCACGCTTAAAGGAGTAAATACCGTAGATATCCTCGTAGATATCGCAACTGCCGTACTGGTCCTTACCTGCATACGTTTTACACATTCAAAACCATGGCAGCAGTTCCAGCATCGTTTTGAAACGTCGCAGACGCTTAAATCAAATGAAAAAAGCCGTCTTCCGATAATGACCATAGCAATTTCAGTCATAATCCTGGCCGCCGTTGCCGTAACATACTATTTCGCACACCGCCTTAATTATGTGCTTGAGGTCAATGATATCAACCTGACCGACACGGCTTATGCTGACACATTACATCTTCAGGTGCAATTTATGTTCGGCATAATATCTCTGACTATGCTGGCTGTAGTATTTTTATATCTCGCATGGCAGAACACCGCTTATATGACAAACGAGGGAAAATACGATTCTCTTACAGGCGCTCTTGTACGAAGAT
>DVOP01000016.1 GCA_018713465.1 Candidatus Alectryocaccobium stercorigallinarum
CTTTTTTCGTTATTATATTATTATTTATAAAAGCTCTGGTTATCCGGAGCTTTTTTGACGTCTTGCAATTGAATTCGCTATGCTTTATACTAAAGTCTGATATTTTTGTTTTCGGATATTTGCCCGAAAGGAATGCTTGATGAAGATAAAGAAAAGGGGTTTGTGTCCGGTAATAACTGCTCTGTTCGTTTTCATATTTTCCTTTTCCGGCTGCATAAGCGTGGATATGGAAAACAGAACTACTTTCGAGCTTCGCGATGACGGTACGATCGCTCAGGTTATAGTGGACGACGCAGACGGAAGTATTACGGGCGAAGAACTTGAAAATTATATAAACGACAGTATCAATGAATTTCAGAATACTCACAGCGGCGAGTCGGTCGCACTTGAAAACTGCCGCGTGAGCAGTGAGAAGGTCAATATCACGCTTGTATACAGCTCTGTTTCAGCATATGCGGATTTCAATAATGTAAACTGTTTTAATGGTACAATAAAAGATGCGTATGCGGCGGGATATGATTTCAACCGTTCGTTTTATTCAATGAACGGAACTTCGATACCGTATTTTGAGCTTCCGAAATATTCCGCGGACTGCAGGCTGCTCATACTTGAAGAGCCTGTGTGTGTGACGCTTCCCGGAGAGCTTCGTATCGTAAGCTCGGGCGTTTCGATAGAAAGCGACGGAGGGATCACGGTAGATAACAATGCTGACGACAGCTTTAATGAAAGCGTTCAGACTACTACCGAAAGTCCGGTTTTTCTGATATATAGTGTACAATGATCTGAAAGGAGATTTTTATTTTATTATGGAAAAGACTATGGAGAAAATTGTGGCTCTGGCAAAATCGAGAGGATTCGTTTATCCGGGGTCTGAAATATACGGAGGACTTGCCAACACATGGGATTACGGTCCGATAGGCGTTGAGCTTAAGAACAACGTAAAAAAAGCGTGGTGGCAGAAGTTCATAGTTGAAAATCCTTACAACGTGGGAGTTGACTGCGCTATTCTGATGAATCCGCAGACATGGGTGGCTTCAGGTCATTTAGGCGGATTTTCGGACCCGCTTATGGACTGCCGCGAGTGCCACGAGAGATTCCGCGCGGATAAGATAATTGAAGACTACTGCGAGGAAAAAGGCATAGAGCTCGAGGGCGGCAGCGTGGACGGCTGGTCTCAGGAAGAAATGAAGAAATTCATCGACGACAACCAGATACCGTGTCCGTCATGCGGAAAGCACAATTTTACCGATATACGCCAGTTTAACCTGATGTTCAAGACATTCCAGGGTGTTACCGAGGACGCTAAGAATACGGTGTATCTCCGTCCTGAAACGGCGCAGGGAATATTCGTAAACTTTAAAAATGTCCAGAGGACGTCGCGTAAGAAAGTGCCGTTCGGTATCGGACAGATAGGAAAATCTTTCAGAAACGAGATAACTCCCGGAAACTTCACATTTAGAACAAGAGAGTTCGAGCAGATGGAGCTGGAGTTCTTCTGCGAGCCGGATACCGACCTTGAGTGGTTCGCGTACTGGAGACAGTTCTGCATAGACTGGCTTTTGAATCTCGGAATAAAACCGGAAGAAATGCGTACAAGAGACCATTCTCCCGAGGAACTGAGCTTCTACAGCAAGGCTACAACGGATATCGAGTTCCTGTTCCCGTTCGGCTGGGGAGAACTTTGGGGAATAGCTGACCGTACGGATTATGACCTTACACAGCACCAGAACGTATCCGGAGAGGATATGAGCTATTTCGACGATACCAAGAACGCGAAATATATACCTTATGTTATCGAGCCGTCGCTTGGCGCGGACAGGGTAGTGCTTGCTTATCTTTGCAGCGCGTATGACGAGGAAGTTCTCGACGCTGAGAGAAACGACGTCCGCACAGTGCTTCATTTCCACCCGGCGCTTGCTCCGGTCAAGATCGGCGTGCTTCCGCTTTCAAAGAAGCTCGGAGAGGGAGCTGAGAAGATATACGCAATGCTCTCAAAGAAATATAACTGCGAGTATGACGACAGAGGAAATATCGGAAAGAGATACCGCCGTCAGGACGAAATAGGAACTCCGTTCTGCATAACATATGATTTTGATTCGGAAACAGACGGCTCTGTTACGGTGCGTGACCGCGATTCTATGGAGCAGGTGCGCGTTCCGATAGAGAAATTGGAGGAATACTTCTCGGATAAGTTCGATTTTTGATGATATTTTGATGTTTACACATTATTGTCAAAAAAATCCGGCTTATCAGCGGTAACTTGAGCATAATGTCAAAATTTTAACGAAACCGCGCGGGCGGTATTGACTTTAAGACAAGGAATGATATATATTAGATTTTGAAATTTTATAAATCATCAACATATAAACAATAAGGTAAAAGGTAAAGAAAAGAGGTAAAAAATGGCAAAAATTGATTTAACAAAGTATGGCATTACCGGCACTACAGAAATCGTTTATAACCCGTCATATGACGTTCTCTACGCTGAGGAGACAAAGCCTGAGCTTGAGGGATATGACAAAGGACAGGTTACTGAACTCGGTGCCGTAAACGTTATGACAGGTATTTATACGGGACGTTCTCCTAAAGATAAATACATCGTTATGGACGCTAACTCAAAAGATACTGTTTGGTGGACATCAGACGAGTACAAGAACGATAACCACCCGATGTCAGAGTCAACATGGGCAGCGGTAAAGGACATTGCAAGAAAAGAGCTTTCAAACAAGAGACTTTTCGTTGTTGACGCTTTCTGCGGCGCTAACAAAG
>DVOP01000017.1 GCA_018713465.1 Candidatus Alectryocaccobium stercorigallinarum
GGCTAAATATCATTTAACCCCCTGCCGTAAAACAATCTCAGATCCGGTTTGTCAGCCTATTTCCGCAAGCGTATCCTCGAGAGTAGCCATCGGATAAACTGTCTCCCAGCCTGTTCCTGTCGCAGCATCGATGTTAGCCTGTACTATGTACATAGCTGTTGTTCCCTCTCTCTTGCCGTCCGAGAAATCAAGCGTTCCTCCGAAAGGATTCTTGATCGGCTCTGATTCAAGAGCGTCGATATAGCTTTCCCATGTAATCTCCTGACCTTCGAGCCTTCTTAAGCCCTCGCAGAATACGTAACCGGCGATCCAGCCGCAGTGTGCATATCCGTTGAGCGCATATTCCTCGCCAAGCCATTCGGAAGCTTCTACCCAATTGTTATATTCTTCTTCATTAGTATAATCCAACCAAGCTGTTCCGTAAAGGTCATACTGTCCGTTAATGTAGTCATATACCTGCTCGCACATTGTGTATACACAGTTGATATATGTCGTCATAGCCGGAGCCGTATTTCCCTGTGCTGCAAGCTCTTTAGCGATAGTCGGGAAAGTAGCCTGAGCCGCAGCGATGATGATGAAGTCAGGATCGTTCTGAAGGATAGATGTTACAGCCGCTGAAACGTCCTCTGTCTGCGCCGGAACCTGCTCTGAATAGATCTCAAGACCAAGTTCTTCCGCCTGAGCTATAGCTCCTTCGTTAATGTCGATTCCTGTATCGTCGCTTGTGTAGATAACGCCGATAGACGACGCGTCATAGTAGTTGACAGCGTCCGCAACCATTATCTTGCCCTCTGTAAGGTAGATAGGCTGTACCGGGAATACCGACGCGCCGTTAGCGTTTGAATCAGCGCTGTCCGTATAAAGGTCTTTGATACCTGTAGCGAAATAAACTGCCGGAATACCTACTTCTTTGATATCGTCAAGAACGGCCTGCGTAACGCCCGATCCGAACATTCCGACGATAGCGAATACTTCCTCGTCATATACATACTGCTCGAACGCGGCTTTACCTTTAACAGGATCATACTCATCGTCAGTATGCAGGAAGGTTATCTTACGTCCGTCGATACCGCCGTTTTCATTTACCATATTGAAGTAAGCTTCAATACCTACGTTGATAGGAGCTCCTGTAGAAGCGAACGCTCCGGACTCTGCCGAAGAGTTGTAAACAAGGATCTCATCGTCTGTAACGCCCTGTACCTTGATCCCTGATCCCTCTTCTTCAGCTGCCGAGCTCTCCGATGAAGTCTCAGATGAAGTGCTTGCGGATGAAGATTCTTCTGCCGAGTCGTTTGATCCGCCGCAGGCTGCCATAGAAAGTACCATAACTGACGCTAAAGCAGCTGCAACAACTTTTTTAAGATTCTTTTTCATTGTGTTCCTCCTTGGATTTTTTATATATCAGCCAAATGGCTAAATACCTTATTTTGTTCCCAAATACGCGTCCAAAACGGCGCTGTCCTTAAGAAGCTCTTCCGCCGAGCCCTGCATCTGAATAGCTCCCTGCGCCATTACATATCCGTAATCTACGGTTTTAAGGCTCTGCACGGCGTTCTGCTCAACGAGTATTATCGTAGTTCCCGATTCTTTTATCTCATGTATAACGCGGAACATATCCTGAACGATGAGCGGCGCAAGTCCGAGCGACGGCTCGTCAAACAAAATTATTTTTGGACTGCTCATAAGCGCCCTTGCGATAGCCAGCATTTGAAGTTCTCCTCCGGACATCGTTCCGGCGTACTGCTTTCTTCTTTCTTTAAGTATGGGGAAATATGAATACGCTTTCTCGAAGTTTTCCGCTATCTGTCTTTTGTTATTGAGGCAGTAAGCTCCGATCTGAAGATTTTCCTCTACCGTAAGAAGCGGAAATATCTGTCTTCCCTCGGGGCTCTGACCGATGCCAAGCTTTGTAATCTTCTCGGGAGCAGTCTTTGTTATGTCCCTGCCGAACAGTTCTATCCTTCCCTCTGCCGGGTGCGTAAGTCCCGATATAGCTCTTATGACAGAGGATTTTCCCGCGCCGTTGGCTCCTACTATAGCGATAGCCGAGCCTTCTTCGACATCAAATGATACGCCCTTTACGGCTTCGATAGCGCCGTAGCGTATCTTTACATTTTTTAAAGATAATGCGATATTACTCATCTTTACCTCCGTCGTCGTTTACGCCAAGATAAGCTTCCTGAACCGACTTATCGTTCCTTATAGTTTCCGGATCTCCGCAGACAAGGAACTGCCCGAAATTTATGGCGCATATCCTGTCGCATATTCCCATTACGAGAGGCATATCGTGCTCTACTAAAAGTATCGTGCAGTCGAACCTGTCTCTTATCATTCGGATAGTATTTGCGAGCTCTTCCGTCTCCTGCTCGTTAAGTCCTGCCGCAGGCTCATCAAGTATAAGCAGAGTCGGTTTGCTCATCAGCGCCCTCGCAAGCTCCATCTTCTTTAAAACTCCGTACGGGACTGAATCGGCCCTCATATCCTTATAGGCTTCGATCCCTAAATGAGTTAAATACTCCTCCGCTTCCGCCTCGGCAGCAGCTTCCTGTCTTTTAGATTTTGGAGATACGAATATGCTTCCAAAAAAGTTTGACGTAAATTTGCTTGAAGCTCCTATTTTAACGTTGTCGATAAGCGAAAGGTCGCCGATATATTCAACGTTCTGGAAAGTTCTGGCAAGTCCGAGCTTTATTATGTTGTGCACCTTTTTGCCTACAAGATTTTCAACCGTGCCTTTGTTGGTCTTAAAGAGCACTTCGCCGCTGTTAGGCACGTAGAATTGCGTAATGCAGTTGAACACCGTTGTCTTTCCGGCTCCGTTTGGGCCTATTAGTCCGAATATCTCATTCTTCTTTATACTGAATGAAAGGTTGTCCACCGCCTTCAGGCCGCCGAAATGGATAGAAAGGTTTTTGACCTCCAATATGTTTTC
>DVOP01000002.1 GCA_018713465.1 Candidatus Alectryocaccobium stercorigallinarum
GTCATGCCGTGCCGGGCGTAGACGACGGCGCATCTTCATTAAATGAAGCGCTTGATATTTTAAATATGGAATACAGGGACGGCGTTCGTACTATAATACTGACCCCGCATTTCAGAAGGATGATGTTCGAAACTTCAAGAGAAACTGTAAGAGAACGGTTTGAACTTCTAAAGGCAGAAGCCAAAAAGGTTTTTCCGTCGCTTGCTCTTTATCTTGGCTGTGAATTTCACACTAACATGGATATGACAGATATTATACAGCAGGATGAAAGCTATCGCATGGCGGGATCGCGTTTTATCCTGCTTGAATTTTCTGGGGGTAATCCGGCTGAATATATAAGAGACAGGGTATACCAGGCTGTCGCGGCAGGCTATGAACCGATAATAGCCCATGTCGAGCGGTATTCTGTATTGTGGAAGGACATGGATACCGTAGAATATATGATAAACATCGGCGCGAGGCTTCAGGTAAACGCCGAAAGCCTGCTTGGCAGATCAGGCAGGCATGAAAAGAAATTCAGCCATAAGCTGGTGGACAACGATATACTTTCATTTATAGGAAGCGACGCGCACGATACTTCTGAGCGTCCTCCGCTTATGGGAGAGTGCGCGAAATATGTCGCGAAAAAATGGGGACGAGGTTATGCCGAAGAGCTTTTTGTACGCAATCCGTCCGAAATCTTATCAGATATCAGATGACTTGCGAGCAAGTCTTAAATATAAACGAAAGAGAGATAGCAAATGGAAACCAACCAGAATCTGAACGACGAACAGACAATAGACTTAGGCGAGCTGTTCCGCGAGCTGATCAATAAGGCGCTTATCATTTTGCTTGCCGCGCTGATCGGAGGACTTGCGGGAATACTCGTGTCAAAAACGGTCATGACTCCGGAATATACGTCTACCGCGAAGATGTATGTACTGGCGCAGAGCAGCGGCGATTCGGTAACGAACGCGGACCTGCAGGCCGGAGCTTCTCTTACGACCGACTATGAAGAGATAATCCGCAGCCGCCAGGTTGCCGAGACTGTTATAGCAAGGCTTAATCTTACTAACGACGACGGTACGATGATGCAGTATGAAACGCTGCTTAAGAAGATATCGGTTTCTACCCCTACGGATTCGCGTGTAATAAATATCTCGGTTTCGGACGAGGATCCATATATCGCCTGCGATATCACTGACGCGCTTCTTCAGGCGTCAATGGAGCATATCCAGGACGTTATGAGTATCGAGACTATAAGCGTAGTTGAAAACGCCAATATACCGATAACGCCGGACAGCCCGAATACTATGCGTAACGCGCTGATGGGAGCAGTTCTGGCGGCGATAATCGTTATAATAATAGTAATAGCAGTATATATGACGAACGATACGATCCGCACGTCCGAGGATGTTGAACGTTATCTTGGGCTCAGTATGCTCGGAACTATCCCGTTTTCGTCTACGGATAAAAAGAGTTCTAAATTCAGAAGGCGTAATCTTCAGGCGAAAGGAGGAAAGAGGCGTTGAATAAGATATCTTTAAAATTAAAGCCAAGAGAATATCAGATAACAGAAGCTTACAAGACGCTTCGTACAAACCTCCAGTTCTGCGGAGAAGAAAAAAAGGTAATAGCGCTTACAAGCTGTACGCCTAATGAGGGAAAAAGTACGGTTTCTTTCAATCTTGCGCTTTCGCTTGCGGAGGCAGGAAAAAAGACGCTGCTTATAGACGCGGATATGAGAAAGTCGGTGCTCGTCGGCGAGACAAAGCCGTCGCAGCAGAATTTACAGGGGCTTGCGCATTACCTTTCAGGACAGAGCGTGCTTCAGGACGTTATATATATGACGGACGTCCCGAATCTTTGCATAGTATATTCAGGACCGTTCCCGCCTAACCCTGCAGAGCTTCTTAACGGAAATAAATTTAATTCAATGCTTCAGGCGCTCCGCAAGGTATATGATTATGTCATCGTCGATACTCCGCCTATCGGAAGCGTTATCGACGGCGCTATCATCGCGGAGAAATGCGACGGCTCGATACTTGTTATCGAGTCGGGCGTCATAAGCTATCGTTTCGCCCAGGAAGTAAAAGACCAGCTTGACCGAAGCGGCTGTCCTCTTTTAGGCGCCGTTCTCAATAAAGTCGATATGTCGAATTCCGGATACGGAAAGTATTATGGAAAATACTACGGAGATTACGGCAACAGGAATAAGGGAGGGGCGAAATAATGAAGACTAAAGGTAAAATCACTTTGCTGTTAGCTGTCGTTGCCGCGCTCCTTATCGGCGCAAACGCGTTTGTTATGCTGTCGGAGGACGACAATGCGCCTGTTATAAATCTTCCGTCCGGAACAGCACAGTATACGGAGGGAATGACGGACAGCGAGCTGCTTGAAGGCGTGACCGCTACGGACGACCGCGACGGAGATGTTTCGGATTCGATACGCGTAGGAGAAATACTAAGATCCGGAGACGGCTCGCAGGTGACGGTGGTTTATGTCGCAAGAGATTCAAAAGACAATATAGCTCAGGCCTCGAGGATTATGCAGACTTCAACTTACGGCGCGCAGCCTTCTGCTGAGGACTCGCAGGAGGAAAGCGGGCCTGTGGAAAATTCAGGAGACGCTTCGGGCGGGGAGACGGCAGCACAGATAGAAACGCCTGAACCTACAGAAGTTCCGGTTGAAAATACGCAGACTGACGCAAACGAGCTTGGCAGGGCAGAGAACGACGCTGCGATCGCGGCGCTTCCAGCCGGCGCTCCGAGAATGTATCTTACGGAGTACGCCGTATCGATCCCGGTCGGAACGGAGTTCAACTCTTTAGGATATGTAGAGGATATTCAGGACGATCTCGATCTTCGGGACGAACTTTTTACAAAGATACAGATAACCGGTAATGTGGATATTACGACTCCCGGAACTTATGAGTTATTCTATTATGTGATAGATAACGACGGCAATACGTCAAACCAGGCAAGGCTGAGCGTGACGGTTGCGTAAAAATCATCCGGGGGGGGGTAGTAACGCCATATGGATGAACGAAGAACCATTAACCCAACAGAAAATAATAACGAAAAGCAGCGTGGTCTCAAGCACTGGGAGAAGATCGCTGTTTATCTTGTACTGTATGATATCGCAGCGGTGAACTTTGCATATTTTTTCGCGCTGCTTGTTCGCTTTGATCTAAAGTATACAAGCATTCCCGCGGCGTATCTGCAGTCTTTTTTGCGTTTCGCTCCGTTTTATACGGCCTTTTGTATTATCGTATTCTTTATAATGCGATTGTATAACAGCATGTGGAGATTCGCGTCTTTAAGCGAGCTGAACAGGATATTCGTTTCTACGATACTCACGACTGCGTTTCAGGCGGTAGGGATAACGGCTGTTTTTATGAGAATGCCGTATTCGTATTATATCATGGGCTGCTTCGTGCAGTTCCTGCTTATAACGGGCGTGCGGTTTGCGTATAGATATATAAACATGGAGCGTTCGCGGCGCGAAAACAATTCAGGAGCGGTAAACAACGCGATGGTCATAGGCGCTGGAAATTCCGGACAGGCCGTTATAAAGGAGCTTAAAAATTCGGACAGGATAAAGATACGTCCGTGCTGCGTAATAGACGACAATCCGAATAAGTGGAACAGATATATTGAAGGCGTTCCGGTAGTCGGCGACAGGAATATGATACCGGCTGCGGTTGAAAAATATAATATCGATCAGATACTTTTCGCGATACCTACAGCGTCCGCAAAGGAAAGAAAAGAAATACTCGACATATGCAAGGATACGAAGTGCGAGCTTAAAAGTCTTCCGGGCGTATTCCAGCTTGTGAACGGGCAGGTTTCTTTAAGCCAGATGAGAGACGTAAAGTTCGAAGAGCTTTTAGGGCGCGAGCCTGTAAAGGTAAACATGGACGAGATATTCCGGTTCATTATGGGAAAGGTCATTATTGTTACCGGAGGCGGCGGATCGATAGGAAGCGAGCTTTGCAGGCAGATAGCAGAGCACGGGCCGAAGCAGCTCATCATATTCGATATATATGAAAATAACGCGTATGACATCGAGCAGGAGCTCAGGCGGAAATATCCGAATTTGAATCTCGTCGTTTTGATCGGCTCGGTACGTGACAGCAGGAGAATCAATTCGGTATTCGAAGCATATAAGCCGGACGTTGTGTATCATGCTGCGGCGCATAAGCATGTGCCCCTTATGGAGAACAGCCCTAACGAGGCTATAAAGAACAACGTGATAGGTACGTATAAGACTGCGTACGCTGCGCTTAGAAACGGAGTTCAGAGATTTGTGCTGATAAGCACCGACAAAGCTGTCAATCCGACGAATATAATGGGAGCAAGCAAGCGCCTCTGCGAGATGGTGATCCAGTGCATGGACGCGGTAAGCAAGGCGGGATTGGTCGACAGACTTCCGGTGATCGCGGAGCATATGGATCTGGAAGAAGGTATAGTACAAAACGGCGGTCAGGATAACGCTATGAAGTGGGAAGACGCACTTAAGATCGAAAGCGTTGAAAATAATAACCGCACGGGAACACAGTTTGTCGCCGTAAGGTTCGGAAACGTGCTTGGAAGCAACGGCTCAGTTATCCCGCTCTTTAAAAAACAGATAGCTGAGGGCGGACCGGTGACGGTCACGCACCCCGATATAGTCCGTTATTTTATGACGATACCGGAGGCGGTAAGCCTTGTGCTTCAGGCAGGAGTTTACGCCTGGGGCGGCGAAATATTTGTCCTTGATATGGGCGAGCCGGTAAAGATAGATGCGCTTGCGAGAAACCTTATACGGCTTTCCGGCCATGTGCCTGATGAGGATATAAAGGTCGTTTACAGCGGACTGAGGCCGGGAGAAAAGCTGTATGAGGAAAAGCTTATGGCGGAGGAAGGCTTGAAGAAGACGGACAATGACCTGATATTTATCGGAAAGCCTGTGCCGTTCGATGTAGAGAAGTTTATTAAACAGCTACATATCTTAGCTGAGGCAAGCTTTTATAACAGCGATGAGATAGTACGGCTGGTACGGGAGGCTGTGCCGACGTATAGGAGTGGGAACTAAGGAAGAAAAAAGATGTTTGATCCAGAGAAATACAAGATTGAAAAGTTTAAAGAAAAGGTCTGGCTTTCAAGCCCGACCCCTCATCTGGAAATGCTTAAATATATGCAGTAAGCATATGAGACAAACTGGATGTCTACGGTTGGGGCGAATATAAACGTTATTGAAGAAGAAATAGCAAAGAAAGTCGGCTGTAAATATGCGGTTGCCCTTTCTGCAGGAACGGCGGCGCTGCACTTGGCGGTAAAGCTTGCGGGAATAGCACTGTATGGCGAGCCGGTAACAGGACACGGGGTATTAGAAGGCAGGAAAGTATTTTGTTCCGATATGACGTTTTCCGCGACTGTAAATCCGGTCGTATATGAAAACGGTGAACCGTTTTTTATAGATACGGGATACGATACATGGAATATGGATCCGGCGGCTTTGAGAAAAGCGTTCGAGATATATCCTGATGTGAAGCTTATTGTTATAGCGCATTTATACGGGACTCCGGGTAAGATAAATGAGATAAAAGAGATCGCTGATGAGCATAGCGCTTTAATAGTTGAAGATGCGGCGGAGTCTTTCGGTGCGACATATAAAGGTCGTCAGA
>DVOP01000018.1 GCA_018713465.1 Candidatus Alectryocaccobium stercorigallinarum
CTTTTTTATTGTTTAATATCTTCAAGAAATACTTATTGGATAATGGCATAGATCCTGATCATATCATTGAGATTGCTTTAGATGGTATCGAAAATGAAGAATTAAGAAATCCAAAAGTGTGTTTTCAATATATCAAAAATTTTATGAAAGATGATAGCAACTACTATCTTCTCTTAGATGAAGTACAATTCATGCCGCGATTTGAAGAAGTTTTAAACAGTCTTCTTCGTATGAACAATATTGATGTGTATGTAACCGGCAGCAATTCCAAATTTCTCTCTAGCGACATTGTAACTGAATTCCGTGGCAGAGGAGACGAGATCAGAATTTATCCACTCTCTTTCTCAGAATTTTATTCTGTCTATAACGGAGATTATGACGACGCTTTGGACGATTATATGACTTATGGCGGTTTACCACAGATTGTCAGCTTACAAAGTGCGCGACATAAAGCTGAATATCTTAAAAATATTTTTGTAAACGTCTATTTAAAAGACGTTATAGAAAGAAACAAGATACAAAATGTTGATGAGATTAGTATTCTTGTTGATGTGCTTGCCTCAGCAATTGGCGCGCCAACCAACCCTTCAAAAATTGCCAACACTTTTGCCAGTGAACGACATATGAATTATACCAATAAAACGATATCCAATCATATTAATCACTTGTCAGATGCCTTCTTAATATCAAAAGCAAACAGATATGATATTAAGGGCAGAAAATATATTGGTGCAAATTTAAAATACTACTTCACTGACTTGGGATTACGAAATGCAAGATTGAATTTCAGGCAACATGAAACAACTCATATCATGGAAAACATTGTTTATAATGAATTGATGATCCGAGGATATAATGTTGATGTTGGTGTCGTTGAAATCTTTGATAAGAATCAAGAAGGTAGGCGCATCCGAAAGCAATTGGAAGTCGATTTTGTAGTAAATCAAGGAAGCCAGCGATACTACATTCAGGCTGCATACGATATGACTTCTGAAGAAAAGCAAGCGCAGGAATTCAATTCTTTGCGTAATATTCCAGATTCATTCAAAAAAATCGTGATTGTAAATGGCAGTAAAAAGCCTTGGAGGAATGACGAAGGCTTCGTTATAATGGGAATGAAGTACTTTCTTTTAAATATCGATAGTTTAAAATTTTAACCAATCACGACCCGATATTGAAAATGCCTGATAAAATGATAGTAGGAGTATAAAGAATAATGATAAAAGTACTTTTCATATGCCACGGCAATATCTGCCGATCGCCGATGGCCGAGTTCATGTTCAAAGATATGGTAAAGAAACTTGGTTTAGAAGATAAATTCTATATCGCGTCCGCCGCGACGAGCTCCGAGGAGATATGGAACGGCGTCGGCAGTCCGGTATATCCCCCTGCAAGAAAAGAGCTGGCAAAACACGGCATACGCTGCGACGGCAAGCGTGCGGTACAGGTCACAAAACAGGATTACGACAAATACGACTATATCATATGTATGGACAGCGCCAATATACGCAACACGCAGCGCATAACCGGCCCCGACAAGGATCATAAGATCTCGCTGCTTCTGGATTATGCCGGACGCGCGGGCCAGTCCATCGCCGACCCGTGGTACACCGGAAATTTCGAGATAACGTATCAGGATATCGACGAAGGGCTGCATGGATTTTTAGATCATCTGCGCCAAAGCAGACTTATATAAAAATTTGAGGAATCAAACCTATAAATGCATACTATAATGCGCTTTTTATGATATTATTATATAAGATTCAAAAATCCATGCTGTTCATGCCTGCATGAAAACATGCCTTTATGATCCGCAAAGCACTGGACAGTATTTATCCACCGCTTTGAAACTCTTTCCAAATTATAAAAATCTGATATGGAGGACTTAAGATGATCCGTAAACCAGAAGAATGTTTAGAAGAAATCAGAAACGCTATGCGAGGCGGCCCGGGTTCGGTAAAGATCAAAAACCTCGTAAGCAAAGAAGAACTGTACAATAAAGGACGCTTATTCGGCCAGACTACGCTTGAGCCCGGCTGCGGCATAGGCGTTCACGAGCATAACGGCGAGGCCGAGATCTTCTTTATCGAAGAAGGCGAAGCCATATATAACGACAACGGCGAAGAAGTTCCTGTAAAAGCCGGCGACATCGCTATCTGCCGTTCCGGTGAATCGCACGGCATAATAAACAACTCGGATAAAACATGCCGCTTTATCGCTCTTATAATCTCAGAATAACATCTACTAAATGCCGTCCCCTCTCCGGTAAATATCCGGAAAAGGAACGGCTTTTTAAATCAAATCATCTGCGCAGCATAAGAATCAGCCCCAAAGCTCTTCATCCGACGGCACGTGATTTTCGGGCATATATCTCGCTATCCTCGACACATTCATAAGGTGCTTATAATCAAGGTTTTCCGAAATACTGTTATGTCCCCACGAACCGCAGCCTAATGTATTCGTCGGAGCAAGCCCGTTATAAAAACTGCCGCCGGCGCTGTTGGCGGAGGTCTGGTTCACAACAAATCTGGAAACGCACAAATTTTCGGCAATATATGCTATATGCTCCTCCGAATCGGAATGTATAGCTACGCTGTGTCCTTTCCCGTCCTTTTCGAGGTTCTCCGCCGCGATATTCACGGCTTCCTCGAGCGTTTTATATTTATACGCCGCAATGACCGGACACATCTTTTCCCCTCCGAACGGATCCGATATCCCCTCAGCCTCAACGACTATTATCTTTGTTTCCTCCGGGATCTTTATCCCCGCCAGCCGCGCTATACTTTGACATGACTGCCCCACGGAATCGCCGTTCGCTTTTCCGCTTATAAAAATCGCGTTCCTTACGGCTGCAAGCTCGTCACTATCTCTTACAACATAAGCGCCGCCGGTTTCAAATTCTTTTATAACCGCTTCATAATCATCTTCATGGGATATAACCGCCTGCTCCGCCGAACAGATTATTCCATAATCATATATCCTGCCTGCGATTATCTTCGGAACCGCGGTCTTATAGTCATATCCCTTATCAATAATACACTGCACGTTTCCGGCTCCGACTCCGAGAGCCGGCCTTCCCGAACTATATGCAGCGCCTACGACTCCCGACCCGCCTGTCGCGATAACGACGTCCGCCATAGAGATAAGATTTTTCGTATGCTCTCTTGAATGTTCGTCGAGTATCTGGATAAGATTTTCCGGATATCCTGATTTTTTTAGCCCGGCGTTAATGAGTTCGACTGTTTTCGTGCTGCAGCTCACCGATCTGTGATGAGGCGTTATAATTATGGCGTTTCCGCATTTGAGCGCAAACATTGCGTTACTCATCGGCGTTACTATCGGATTTGTACATGGAGTTATTGCAGCCGCTACTCCCATAGGCTTTGCTACCCTTGTAATACCGGTTTTTTCATCTGTATCCAGTATGCCGCGCGACTTCTTCCCTTTAAGCGAATACCAAACTATTTTTGATTTTTGTATATTTTTTGCCGTCTTATCCGGCACATTCCCCATGCCGGTCTCTTCAACAGCCAGCTTCGCAAGATATTCGGCGTTATCATAAACCGTTTTCGCGATTATCTTTACCGCGCGATCGACTTCCTCCTGGCTCATCTTTTCAAAAACTGCCTGAGCCTTTCTCGCCCTGTCTATATATCCTGAAATATACTCTGCGCTTGACGTCTGTACACTCATTTTTCTGCTCCTTTACTCTTATTTTCTATCCGAATTTTTTATATGCCGCGATTTCTTTCTATAATATAACATGCCTTTCATTCATTTTTCTACAGCTCCGTCTCTTTATTAAAATTATTTTCCTTGACTTCATCATGCTAAATTGCTACTATGTTACTACGGTAAAAGAAGACGTTCTCTCTTTTGCCGCTCAGATTCAATAAGATCCGCCTTTAGCGGGCAATAATAAGGAGTATTAATTATGAAAAAGAAAATCTTAGCAATCGCACTTATCGGCGCTATGGCCGCTTCACTTGCGGCATGCGGCGGCAATTCATCAGAAAACTCAAGCGCTTCAGGAACATCAGACTCTTCAAGCTCTTCTGAAGCTTCAAGCGTTTCTGAGAGCTCAAGCTCTTCTTCGGAGGCTTCATCAGAAAGTGCAGATTCTTCATCAGCAGAAGAATCTGATATGCAGTATGTGATCGACAAAGGAACTCTCGTTGTCGGAATCACAAACTTCGAGCCGATGGACTATCAGGACGCAGACGGCAACTGGATCGGTTTTGACGCAGATCTCGCAACAGCTTTTGCAGAGAGCCTCGGCGTTGAAGTTCAGTTCCAGGAGATCGACTGGAACAGCAAGATACTTGAGCTTGATGGAAAAACTATCGACTGTGTATGGAACGGAATGACTCTTACAGACGAAGTCCTCAATTCAATGGAAACAACCAACGCTTACTGCAATAACGCTCAGGTAGTTATAGTAAAGTCTGACGTTGCGGACCAGTATCAGGACGTTGAAAGCCTTGCTGATCTTAACTTCGCTGTTGAAGCAGGAAGCGCAGGAGCTGACGCTGCCGCTGAAAACGGCTTCAGCTATACGGAAGTTCAGAACCAGGCCGCAGCCCTTATGGAGATCGCAGCAGGAACATCTGACGCCGCTATCATCGACTCTCTTATGGCAGCCGCTATGATAGGCGAGGGCACAAGCTATGAAGACCTTACTTATACGGTAAGCCTTACAAGCGAAGAATACGGCGTAGGCTTCCGCAAGGGCTCAGATCTCGCTCAGGAGCTCAACACCTTCTTCGAGAACGCATACGCTGACGGCACAATGCAGTCAGTAGCTGAAACATACGGAGTTCAGGCAGCTCTTATCGAGCAGTAATAATAACGCGCGTAATATTAAAATCGTATTTCAAACCGTAAAAACGGATAAGCAATAGCCCCGCCAATGCTGGCGGGGCTGTAAATTCAGAAACCCACAGTTAGAAAGGTATAAGGATTATGACATTTGCGGAACAATTTCCCATAGTTATCAATTCCCTGAATGACGGATTCCTTCAGACACTCAGACTTTTCGGCGTCACGCTGCTTGGAGCGGTGCCGTTAGGTCTTTTAATATGTTTCGGGTCGACATCACGCTTTGCGCCTGTAAGGATCATATTCAAGCTCATCATCTGGGTAGTTCGCGGAACGCCTCTTATGATCCAGCTGATGATCATATATTTTATGCCCGGCTTAGTGTTTGACAATCCTATATGGGGCGGCGCAGAATCCGGCAGATTTACGGCTGCCGCCGTCGCGTTCATAATAAACTACGCCTGCTATTTCTCAGAGATCTACAGGGGCGGCATACAGTCTATACCCGTCGGTCAGGACGAAGCGGGCATGGTCCTTGGTCTTACAAAAGGCCAGATCTTCCTGCACGTAAAGCTGCTTCAGATGATAAAGCGCATACTGCCGCCGATGTCAAACGAGATCCTCACACTTGTCAAAGATACTTCTCTGGCACGCATAATCTCAATGCATGAGATCATATGGGCGGGCGAGGCGTTCATGAAAGGCTCCCAGGGTATATCCGGTATCATCTGGCCGCTGTTTTTCACGGCTATATATTACCTGATATTCAACGGCGTGCTTACGGTCGTGCTCGGCAAGATAGAAAAGAAGCTGGAATTCTTCAGATAAGGAGGGAATGGTTATGCCGATCTTAGAAGCTGAACATATCTGTAAATCGTTCGGAAAAACAGAAGTCTTAAAAGACATAAGCTTTTCTCTTGAAAAAAGCCAGGTTCTTTCGATAATCGGATCGTCGGGAAGCGGAAAGACAACCCTTCTGCGCTGTCTGAACTTCCTTGAAACTCCGGATTCCGGTATAATAAAAGTAAACGGAGAAACTATTTTTGACGGCGGAAACAAAACAAAGCAAAGCGAGGGGCAGATACGCAACAGCCGTCTGCACTTCGGACTTGTTTTTCAGTCCTTCAATCTTTTTCCGCAGTATACGGCGCTTGGCAACGTGATGCTCGCATCGCAGCTGCACGCTAAGGAAAGACCCGATTTTAAAGAACGCAAAAAAGAAATCTATGCCGAAATAGAAGAAATGGGGAAAGATCTTCTCGACCAAATGGGGCTTTCGGACAGGATGGACAACTATCCGCACCAGCTTTCCGGCGGTCAATGCCAGAGGGTGGCTATCGCAAGGGCGCTCGCCTTAAAACCCGATATCCTGTGCTTCGACGAGCCTACAAGCGCGCTTGACCCGGAGCTCACGGGCGAAGTGCTGCGCGTAATAAAATCGCTTGCGGACAAGAAAATGACGATGATAATCGTAACACACGAAATGGCTTTCGCGCATGATGTCTCGGACTTTGTTATCTTCATGGACGACGGCCGTATAATGGAGCAGGGTACGCCCCAGCAGCTTTTCGAAAATACCCACGAAGAGCGTACAAAGCAGTTCCTGCACAGATACCAGCAGGATCAGGGGCAGATATAATTTATTTTCCCTGCCGCCTCATATCAAATTGACAGCAATAACCTAAGCTTTTATAATAAAGATTAGATGATTTCTTAAGCGAAATTCTCTTTTGAAATTATCCGGTCTTTATTATTTTTTAGGGTAAAAGCAATTTAAAAATCGAGGGTATTATGGGCGACAAATATGTAGCATATGTAGGAACTTATACACACGGCACAAGCAAGGGCATACATCTTTATGATGTAAACGTCGAGGAAGGCACCCTTTCTTTCAGAAAAGAAATTGAAGCAAGCAACTCTTCTCATTTGTGCTGTTCTCTTAACGGAAACTTTTTATATTCCATTATAGACAAGGGCGTAGGCGTTTATGAGATACTGCCCGACGGCGACCTTAAATTCATAAACAAAAAAGACATCGACGGCATGCGCGGCCGCTATATCTCAGTTGACAAAAACGGAAAATACCTGTTTATCGGCGGATATCACGACGGAAAAGTAACCGTTATGCATACGCACCATGACGGCTGGCTCGGCAGCATTATGGACGGCGTGTTCCACCGCGGTATAGGCTCCGTTGCCGAACGAAACTCACGCCCGCATGTTACATGCGTCATACCTACTCCGGACAATCAGTTCGTATGCGCCGTAGACAACGGTATAGACCAGGTGAAAATCTATAATATAACCGAAGAAAACAAACTTGATCTCGTAGATACTATACGCTGCCCGCGCGAAAGCGCGCCGCTGCTTATGCGGTTCAGCCCCGACGGAAAAACCGCTTATCTGCTTTCGCAGATCTCCAACAGCGTTACGGTATATTCTTATAAATTTGAAGATGGCTGGTTCGCCCCTGAATTCGAAAAGCTTCAGGAGATAAGCACGACCTCAGATACGGTAGACCCAATGCACGACGCGGCCTCCGGGATATGCTTCTCGCCTCACGGCAAGTATCTGTTTACTTCCACTGCCGGCGACAACACCGTAACGATGTTCGCGATAAACGAAACCGATGGAACGCTTACAAAGGAATTCGCGCTTCCGATAAGCGGCGAATATCCTAAGGATATCGCGATGTTCCCCGATGGAAAACATATCGCCGTTGTAAACAACGAGTCCAACTCGATAACGACATTTAAAGTCGACTACGACAACAAGCTCCTTATAATGAAAGGCAAGCCGTTAAAGGTAGACACTCCGACGTGCATACAGATGTATAAGACACGTGGATAAACGAATTGATATCAGTGTCAAAAAGATATTTTGACCTCGCTATCGCAAACTACGTATATAACAAAAGCGTGATACGGATTTTCCGTGATCACGCTTTTTGTCCTAAGTTCTGTTTATTTATGGCTTCTGAATAATAAATTTATTTATCGGCACGCCCTGCGAAGCAAATTTTTCCTCATATTCTGTCATTATGTTGCCGCGGTTCATTTCGGCGTCATTGTGCAGGTCGCGTGTGCAGGCAAGTAATTTCCAGCCCGCTTCTTTTATCTGTTCCAGCGAAAATTCAAACAGGTCTCCATTATCGGTCTTAAACTCTACTTCGGCGTTATCTGGCAATATCTGTTTATATCTTTTAAGGAAATTTACTGACGTAAGCCTTCTTTTCGCATGGCGCTCTTTAGGCCACGGATCCGAAAAATTAAGATATATTTTTTCGACTTCTCCCTGCTCGAATACATCTGCAAGCTCCCTTGCGTCCATGCGTATAAACATAAAGTTGCCGCGCATTTTTCCGCTTTCCTCAAGCGCCTCAGCCTGTTCAATGGCTCTTATAAGCACAGAGCTGTACATCTCTATTCCGATATAATTTATTTCCGGGTGGGCTTCCGCCATGCGCATTATAAACTTCCCCTTGCCCATTCCGACTTCTGTGTGTATTGGGTTGTCATTTTCAAACAGCTGCTTCCATTTGCCTTTAAACTCTTTCGGTTCGTTGACGCAGTACCTGCTTTCCGCGATACGTTCTCTTGACCCCGGTACGTTTCTAAGTCTCATTTTTTCTATATTCCTCCGTTTCTTTATTTTTCAGCCTCTTGCACATTAACGGCTCTTACATGTCCGCGATATCCGCATATTGAAAATCTATTACTTTCTCCAGATCCGCCGGATCCATTTCGACCTGAAAGCCGACCTTTCCGCCGCTGAAAAAAATGGTCTGTTTATCTTTAGCGCTTATATCCACAGTCGTTTTAAAGAATTTCTTCATGCCGATGGGCGAACAGCCGCCATGTATATATCCCGTCAGCGGCAGAAGCTGCGCCTGTTTTATCATCTCTATGTTTTTTTCGCCTACCGCTGCCGCAGCCTTTTTAAGGTTCAGCTCACCGCACACGGGCACTACAAAAACATAATGCTCTCCTGTTTTCCCGACCGTAACAAGCGTCTTAAACGCCGACGACGGATCCTGCCCGAGCGCCGCCGCAACATCCATTCCGCTTACAGCACCGGTATCTTCATAGTTATGACATTTATATTCGATTTTTTTCTGGTCAAGCACACGCATGACATTCGTCTTGACCGCGCTTCCTTTTTTCATATTTTCTCCGTTTATATTTTGTCTCAAACATAAAATACGCTGTTGCCTTTTGACCTCACCACATTATAAGGTATTATGTTAAAAAT
>DVOP01000003.1 GCA_018713465.1 Candidatus Alectryocaccobium stercorigallinarum
CTGAACGACAAAGTCTCTCTTTTAGGAATATATTTTTCTCTCAATATATCAAACAGCACCGGCTAATCTTTTTATTTTATCGAGCAGCTCTTCCAGCGTCTCCTTATCCGTCATCGGATTCATAAGGCTTACCCTCAGATAGAACTTGTCGCGCACGGTCGTATTTACTATGTAAAATGTTCCGTCCTTAAGCAGCTCGTCCGCTATTTTCCTGTTTACTTCATTGATATCTTTTCCGTTTTCCGGAACATATCTGAAGCACACGATATTCGTGCACGGCTTGAACGCAAGCTCCATATCCGGCGTTTCTTCTATCATCTTTCCGAATTCTATACCGAGATCATAAAGCGTATCGACATATTCTTCATATATCTTATCACCGTACAGGCGCATGATAGCATATGTATGAATTATCGTTGCCGGCTTGGTGCACTCCATCGTATGCTTAGCGGAATTATACCACTCAAGCGAACGCTGATCCTGCCACAGATACTTGGCGTTCGGTACTTTCTCATTTATTTTGCGTTTTCCGGCGTTATAGATGACCGCCGTCGAAAGCGCGGGAACCATCATCATCTTATGGAAATCTACGACAATTGAATCCGAGCGTTCAACGCCTTTTAAAAACCCTTTATATTTTTCCGAAAATATTGCCGCAGCACCGTGCGCACCGTCGACATGGAACCATATATCGTGCCTTTCGGCAAAATCGGCTATCGCTTCAAGGTCGTCGTATGCCCCTACCGCTGTTGTGCAGGCACAGCCAACGACGCAGAAAACCTTTTTTCCGGCATTTACCGCCTCCTGATAAAGCGGCTCTAAAAGATCTGTGCGTACTTTAAAATCATCGTCCGACGGCACAAAGATTATATTGTCGCTTTTTATTCCCATTATGCTCGCCGCGCGGCTCACGCTGTAATGAGATTCCACCGACGTCATTATCGCTAAATTCCCGTAGTCGTCCTCCGATATCCCCGAAGAAGTCCTCGCCGTAACGAGCGCCGTCAGGTTTCCGAGCGAACCGCCAGATGTAACTACTCCTGTCGCGCCCTTTTCATAACCGTATTTTTCGGCCATATGGGTTATAACAACCTTTTCCATAGCATTTCCGGCCATTCCGAGCTCATAGACCGTTGTCGAATGGCTCAGATACGCGATTATCTCCGCCGTAAGCGCCGTAACCGGCATAGTGACTGATACCTGATGTCCCATATATCCTCTATTGTGGAAGCTGAGCGTGTTGTCGAATATCTTTCCGGCAAGCTCCTCTATGGTTATCGGGTTTTTGTCGTTAAAATCGTCCTCCCATATCTTAAGCTCCTGCTCCGGAGCCTTATATTCTATAGCTTTTTCCTGTTTTCCGGACTGCGCGGCGGCAAACTGCTCCGCTACCATATCCGCGATAAGACGCGCGTCTTTTTTGAATCCTTCAGCCGAGTATGCTTTTTTCAATAAATCATTCATGTCTGAAACATCTCCTTAAAATCAAGTCTTTATATTATAACTTCATTTCTGCCTTTCTGCAAACAAAGAATAAGCGCCGCCGCGGCGCATATCCCCGGCAACGCTTATTCTCCTTTCCCCATAAATGCTTTTACCTTGATTTAAAGATACTTACGTGTCATTTCCGCTCCCATTTTAATGACAGCTTCCGCGTCCATTTCCCAGTATTCCGGACGGAACAGCTCAAGGCAAGCCGGTCCGTCATATCCTACCGCTTTTACGGCCTCTGAAACCTCTTTCACAGGTATGGCTCCAAGTCCCGGCATTAACCTGTGGCAGTGGTCAAGTATTCCAAGCGGAAGGTCCTCGCAGTCATTAATATGATATACGAAAAGTTTTTCTTTCGGTATCTTGCGTATATAGTCCACATCAGCGCATTTATCATGCAGATATACGTTAATGCAGTCAACTGTAAGACCGACGCTGTCGCGGTTTACAGCCTGTACTATCTCAAGCGCCTGACGGACGCTGTTGCAGCACCATTTGCGGTCGCCTATCGGCTCAAACGAAAGCTTTACCCCGTACGGTTCGGCGATATCCGCCAGCTCGTTAAGAACTTTTACGGAATCGTCGAATACGTCCTTCTCATTCTTTGTGCATATCTCGGGCGTGACCGTCGGAACAACTATTATATACGGATTTCCTATCTGCTGCGCGACCTCGCAGCCAAATGTAAACAATTCGACAAGAGCTTTCCACTCTTCCGGAGTACAAAAATTTATATTTTCGATGGAGTTGAAGGCAAAAGGTTTAAGATGGCTTTTTTCAAAAAAGGCTTTGAGGTCGTCTATCGAATGCGTTTTGAAATACTCTTTAAGCATATCGAGGCGAAGCTCTATATAGTCATATCCGTATTTTTCACAAAGCTCAAGATCTTTTTCGACCGTTGAATTCTCTTTGCATGTCGCTTCATTATATCCTAATTTCAACATACATATTCCTCCTTACATTTCTCCGCGCGATTCACGCTCGTGAAGCTCCTCCATGATCTTCGGATACTTATTATCCAGTCTGTACATGAGCAGGACAATTATCGCAACCGCCCAAATAAGGATCGGTCCCCAATAAAATATCGTAGATATCATGCTTTGCGCGGCAGCCGTCTGTACTGCTCCTCCTGTTGTAGACTCTACGAACCCTGCGCCTGCAAGCAGTGAAGTCATGATAACGCTCGTTACACCTGTTCCTACTTTAAATCCAAGAGACCCTGCTCCGAAGATAAGGCTTTCCTGTCTAATATGCGTCTTCCACTGCCCGAACTCGACCGTATCTCCCATCATACCGAATACAACTGATGTGAGCGGAGCCTGTCCGAGCGAACGGATTATAGTCATAGCCATAAGCCATTCAAAGCTGGTCGGATTTACTGCTATAAGTGCCTGTGCCGCAACGACTATTATACAGCCTATAAGAGACAGGTTTCTCTTGTTTAATTTTTTAAGCAGCATAGGACACGCAAATGCTCCTACGATAAGGGCAATGATTTCCGCCGTATATATAAAGCTGTACAACCCGTCGTTTCCGAGCACGTATTTGCAGTAGTACGGCAGATCGGTTCCAATGATAGTCGTGTGTATGCATGTTACCGCCCAAAGTATAAGGGTCGACCAAAAATACTGGTTAGTCAGCAGAGCTTTTACATTTTTCCATGCGCCGACTTTCTTCTGGTTTTTCTGTATCTCTTCGAAGCTTACAGTCTCCTTACATCTTACAAAGCAGATAACAAGGAGTATGACCGCTACTACGCACCATACCGCCATTACCTTTATCCATGCCGCCTGGTCGTTTCCAACAGCCTTGACTATAGGAAGCGTAAATGTGACTGCTATTATTTTTCCTATAGGCGACAGACCCATTCGGATAACAGAAAGCAGGTCGCGCTCTTTTGACGAACGCGTCATGTATGTCGACAGGGTTCCGTATGGAACGTTTATAGCCGTATAGCATACGGTCGTCGTAAGGTTGTACGTTACAAAAATATACCAGAACTGAACCGACACGTCTGTCTGCGGTACGAAGAACAGCGACAGAGTACATATCGCATATGGCACTGCCATCCAAAGTATCCACGGGCGCGCCTTACCCCACTTTGATTTCGTCTTTCCGACGATAACGCCCATAATAACGTCTGAAGTACCGTCAAAAACACGCGACAGCAGCATAACAAGACCTACCGTAGCAACCGGAACGCCCGCGTAATCCGTATAGAAAAGCGTGAGCATTGCCGTCGTGATACCCATAACTATGTTGCATGACGTATCTCCGAGTCCGTATGATATACGGGTTCCCCATGACAATGGTTTATCTATTGATTTCGCTTCATTACTCATTAAATCAAGCCTCCCTCCTTATAAAATCTGTACCAGTCTGTTTATTGTTTTCAGATCTCGCTAAGTTTTACAGGACGGCCTTCTTTAAGTGATTTAGCTGCTGCGATGGCTATTTTTACAGGCTGAAGTCCGTCAAATCCCGTTACAGGAGTTTCGGTATCATTCAATATAGCGTCTGTAAACGCTTTTGCCTCAGCTATGAACGCATTGTTATATCTCTCAAGGAAGAACCATGTGGGCTTTGATATTTCGACTCCGTCTGCGCTCGATATCATCGCCTGGTTGTTAAGGTCATTTGATACCTGAACGCAGCCCTTATCGCAGTGTACCTCTGTACGCTGGTCATATCCGTAATGAGCCGCGCGGCTGTTGTCGATAACTCCGAGTGCTCCGTTTTCAAATTTCATCGTTACAATAGCTGTATCGACATCGCCATATTTGTCATATCCGGCTCCTGAAAGCGCCGCGCCGTATGCCATGACCTCAGTTACCTCGCTTCCTGCAAGATAACGTACCATATCGAAATCATGGATAGTCATATCCATAAATATACCGCCTGAAACCTTGATGTAATCCATTGACTGATGATCGGGATCGCGCGAGGTTACTTTTACGATATTCGGTGCGCCTAATTTTCCTGAAGCAACGGTATCGCGTACCATCTTGTGGTTGTGGTCGAAACGGCGTACAAATCCGACCTGCAGCTTAACGCCGGCTTTCTTTACCGCGTCAAGCGCTTCTTCGATTTTCTTAAGATCTGTATCGATGGGTTTTTCGCAGAATATGTGTTTTCCGGCTTTTGCCGCGCGCATGATGAACTCAGCATGTGTATTCGTAGAAGAGCAAATGAACACAGCGTCGATAGACGGGTCGCTGAAAATATTTTCCGGATCGTCATAGCAATTCTCTATGCCCATATCAGCCGCCCATGCGCGTGTCTGATCGTTCATAAATACATCTGCGACAGCGCATAATTCCGCTTCCGGTACCGCATGTGCAAGATTTTCTCCATGGAGCTTTCCAATACGTCCCGCACCTATCAAACCAATTCGAACTTTTTTCATTTTACGTTCCTCCTGATAAAAATTTTTTTTGCATGAAAAAAGCCGAATTTTGTGTCGATTTATTATCTCAAAGGTGCTATAATGGGTTTGGGTTTAAGTAGCAAGCACCTTATTTATGGTAAATGATCGCGCAAGTTTCTGCACTTTTCA
>DVOP01000019.1 GCA_018713465.1 Candidatus Alectryocaccobium stercorigallinarum
GAATCTATGAGACTCGCCGCCATGTCCACGCCCTGCTGTATCGATCCGGCTTTCTTCATTATATAAAGCGCCGCGCCCGCGTTCAAAAGGACTGCGTTGCGTCTGTGTCCAGTCTCGCCTTTTAGTACCGCCTTTGTTATTTCGGCATTTTCATCAGGGCTTCCTCCCGCGAGATCCTCTTTCTTACATCTTTCAAAGCCGAAATCCTCAGGGCATATCTCATATGTCTTTTTAGAGCCGCTGTCAAATTCGCAGACAAGCGTCGGCGCGCTCATCGATATCTCGTCCAGCTTATCCTCGCCGTACACTACCATTCCTCTTTTAACGCCGGTCCTCATCAAAACGTCCGCAAGCGGGTCGCATAAATATCCGTCGTATACTCCCAAAAGCTGGTACTGCGGCGAAGCAGGATTTGTAAGCGGTCCGAGTATATTGAACACCGTCCTGAAGCCAAGCTCCTTTCTTATAGCCCCGACATACTTCATAGACGTGTGATATTTCTGTGCAAAGAAAAAGCATATGCCAGTTTCTTTTAAAAGCTCCGCACATTTTTCAGGTTCAAGCTCGATATTCGCCCCGAGAGCTTCGAGACAGTCCGCCGTTCCGCACTGTGAAGACGCCGCCCTGTTGCCGTGCTTCGCTACTTTTACGCCGCCTGAGGCGATAACGAACGCGGCTGTCGTTGAAATGTTGAAGCTGTGCGCCCCGTCGCCGCCCGTTCCGACTATTTCAAACACGTCCATATCATGCTTTACTTTAAGCGCATGGGCCCGCATAGCGTCGGCGCAGCCGGTTATCTCGTCGACCGTCTCGGCACGCGCGCTTTTTGTAGATAGCGCCGCTAAAAACGCCGCGTTCTGCGTAGGCGTCGTATCGCCGCTCATTATCTCGTTCATCGACGCAAAGGCCTCGTCATATGTAAGGTCTTCTTTATTAACTATTTTTATGATCGCTTCTTTTATCATGTCCGTACTCTTTCGTAATTGTGCTTTTTAATATCAATGCTTTTAAATATTAATAAAATCAGTCAATATCTGTTTCCCAAGCTGCGTCATTATCGATTCCGGGTGGAACTGCACTCCGTAAATCGGATATTCCTTGTGCTGCACCGCCATTATTTCATCATCGTTCGTAAACGCCGTTACCTTAAGGCATTCCGGCATGCCCGCCTTATCCACGGCAAGCGAATGATATCTCGCGACCGGAAAGCTCTTGGGGCAGTTTCTAAATATCTCTGAGGACGTGTCCGCGAATATTTCCGACTGTTTCCCGTGCATAAGCTTTTTGGCGTGTACTATCTTCGCCCCGTACGCCGCGCATATTGCCTGATGACCAAGGCATACGCCAAGCGTAGGTATTTTCTTGCATACTGTCTTTGCCGCCTCTACGATGATCCCGGCGTTTTCAGGCCTGCCCGGTCCCGGCGAGATGATTATATGATCCGGGTCAAGCTCTTTGATCTCATCGACCGTCATCCCGTCATTTCTTATGACTTTTATATCAGGATCGATCTCACCTATCATCTGATAAAGGTTATATGAAAAGCTGTCATAATTATCTATCAGCAATATCATGTCCGATCACCTCCGCTTCCTTTAACGCACGTACGACCGCCGCGGCTTTGTTTATGCATTCCTCATATTCCTTTTCCGGCACGGAATCGGCGACTATTCCCGCTCCGCTTCGAACGAATACTTTACCGTTTTTCTTGTATGCTATGCGTATCGCGATACATGTGTCCATGTCGCCGTTAAAAGCGATATACCCTATCGCGCCCCCGTACACGCCGCGCTTATTATTTTCCAATTCGCCTATTATCTGACACGCTCTTATCTTTGGCGCGCCTGAAAGCGTTCCGGCCGGCAGCACAGCCGATATAGCGTCAAGCGCGTCGTACTCCGGTTTTATCTCGCCCCTGACTACCGAACCTATATGCATTACATGCGAGAACCTCTCTATGCTGTGCAGCTTTTCAACCTTTACTGTTCCGAATTTGCTGATCTTACCAAGGTCGTTTCGTCCGAGATCTACGAGCATGTTGTGCTCCGCAAGCTCTTTTTCATCGCTTAACAGCTCCTTTTCAAGCTGCCTGTCCTTTTCTTCCGTTTCGCCTCTTTTTCTCGTGCCCGCAAGCGGAAACGTATGCAGTATACCGGCCTTCAGCTTTACGAGCGTCTCCGGAGATGAACCAGCTATCTCTACGTCGGTTCCCGAAAAATAAAACATATACGGCGACGGGTTTATCGTCCTCAACACCCTGTACGTGTCGAGCAGGCTTCCGTCAAAAGGCGCGCTCAAGCGGTTTGAAAGCACGACCTGGAAGATATCTCCCTCTTTTATATAACGCTTTCCGGCTTCTACCATTTTGCAGTATCGCTCTTTATCAAAAAGCGGCTTCGGCTCTTCGAGCATACGCCCGGATTTTTCTATGCATTTCTCTCCATTTTTCAGAAGCGATATTAAATTTTTCAGCTCCATTACGGCTTTATTGTAACCGGCTTCCCCCTCTTCTATTTTCATATTCGAGATCAGGATAAGCTTCTGGGCGAAATTGTCGAATACGATAACCTTATCGAAGAGCATAAGGTCTACGTCCTTGAATTTTTCTTCATCTTCGACCTTGACTTTCACTGACGGCTCGCTGTATTTCAGATAATCATACGAAAAATATCCTACAAGCCCGCCCGTAAACGGCGGCAGGTAATCATACTTCGGCGTCGTATAGTCTGAAAGTATCTTTCTTATATACTCCGACGGCTCGTCCGTTTCTATTTCGAGGCTTCCGACCTTAAGCTTTCCGTCTATACACGTTATCTCAAGCTTCGGATCAAACCCGAGGAAGGTGTAGCGGCCCCATGTGTTATGCTCCGCTGCCGATTCAAGCAGATAACAGTGAGTCGAAACATTTTTAAGTATCCTGATGACTTCGATCGGAGTGAATTCGTCCGAAAGGATCTCGCAGCTCACCGGAACGACCTTGTATTTCTTCGCTTCGGCGATCTTTTTGATCTCATCAAATTTTGGTCTGAACATAACTACACCTCCTTGTTTTTTTGCAATATAAAAGTCCCTGGTAAATTTCTTTACCAAGGACGAATAAACATTTTATCCGCGGTGCCACCTTGCTTTGTGGATTCCACACACTTTGCGAGATACCATCATATCTCCGGCAACTGACGTATGCCCTCACGTCGCAGAATACTCGGCTTTCGCTTTTGACTGCGCCCTCAGCGGTCCATTTGAAGGCTTGTTTTCTGCCCGGATCTCAGCGCCCCGGACTCTCTGTATGAGCATGACCAACGTTATCTCCGCTTCAACGGTTTGTTCATTATTAACTTGTTTACAAAAATATCACCTTGAATGGCATATGTCAATAAAAATCATGTAAATTATTGTGAAAAACAAATGTTTTTATCTGACGATCTTAAGGTTTAAGCAAGAAACGGTCAAAGTTCTTATTGCTTAATTTTTTCCTATGGATTAAAATTTATCTGTGATTTTTATGAGATAAAGCCATCAAATTCAGACGAGGAGAAAAACTATGAAACACGGGTTTATAAAGGTCGCCGCCGGGACGCCAAAGATCCAGATAGCGAACTGTCCGGTAAATACCGGCCTTATAATAGATGAGATAAAAAAGATGGAAAAGGCCGGCGCCAAGATAATGGTGCTTCCGGAGCTTTGTATATCCGGATTTGAATGCCGTGATCTTTTCTGGCAGGAACGCCTTTTAAAAGAATGTCTCGACTCTCTTAAAGCAGTAGCCGATTCAACGGCAGACGTTGACGCTCTTATATTCGTCGGGCTTCCCGTCGAGGCAGGCGGAAAGCTTTTCAACTGCGCCGCTGCGCTCAATCACGGCAAGGTTCTCGGACTTATCCCTAAGACACATATCCCGAACTATAATGAATTTTATGAGGGAAGATATTTTTCAAAAGGAAATGACGAAGCTGAAACTATAGAGCTTTTCGGCGAGGAAGTTCCGTTCGGCACAGATATAATATTCTCATGCGCACAAATGCCGCATTTAAAAGTCGCGGCTGAGATATGCGAAGATCTCTGGGTACCGGATCCGCCGAGCGTTTCCCATGCTCTCGCAGGAGCTACTATCATAGTCAACCCGTCTGCAAGCGACGAGATGACAGGCAAAGCCGAATACCGCAGCGCTCTTGTCAACAACCAGTCTGCAAGACTCATATGCGGCTACATATACGCAAGCGCCGGTGACGGCGAATCAACAACGGACCTTGTTTTCTCCGGACACAACCTCATATGTGAAAACGGAATAACGCTCAAAGAATCAAAACGCTTTGAAAACGAGATGATATATACGGAAATAGACGTTGACAGGCTTGTAAGCGAACGCCGCCGTATGTCGACTTTCCCCGTCCAGTCTCCCGACTGGTACACAGTGGTTTCTTTCGACCTAAACGTTGAGGATACAGAGCTTACGAGGAATTTCGATCCTCAGCCGTTTGTTCCGTCGGACAAATACGCTTACGAAAAACGCTGCGATGAGATACTCAACATGCAGGCGTTCGGCCTTAAGAAAAGACTTGAACATACACACTGCACAAACGCTGTCGTAGGAATATCCGGGGGCCTTGATTCTACGCTCGCGCTTCTTGTCACCGCAAGGGCCTTCGACCTTGCCGGGATAGAAAGAAACAAAATAACGGCCATTACAATGCCATGCTTCGGAACGACCGATAAAACATACAACAACGCCTGCACTCTTTCAAAATGCCTCGGAGCGCAGTTGCGCGAGGTCGATATAAAGAAGTCCGTAAGTCTGCATTTCAGCGATATCGGACACGACCCGGAAAACCATAACGTAACGTATGAAAACGCCCAGGCGCGCGAACGCACCCAGGTTTTAATGGATATCGCGAACGAAAGCGGCGGCCTTGTCATCGGTACCGGCGACCTTTCCGAGCTTGCGCTCGGCTGGGCAACGTATAACGGCGACCATATGTCAATGTATGCGGTAAACTGCTCTGTTCCGAAAACGCTCGTCCGCCATCTTGTGCGCTACTACGCCGACACATGCGGCGATAAAACGCTTTCGAATATACTGATAGACGTATTAAACACGCCTGTGAGCCCCGAGCTCCTTCCGCCAAAGGACGGAGTCATATCGCAAAAAACAGAGGAGCTCGTTGGCCCGTATGAGCTGCACGACTTTTTCCTGTATTACATGCTTCGCATGTGCTATGAACCTGACAAGATATACCGCATAGCAAAAAAAGCCTTTAAGGGAACTTATGACGACGAATTTATTTTAGGCTGGCTCAAGTCTTTCTACAGACGCTTCTTCAGCCAGCAGTTCAAGCGCTCATGCCTTCCGGACGGCCCGAAGGTCGGTTCAGTCGCGGTTTCTCCAAGAGGAGACCTTAGAATGCCAAGCGACGCCTGCGCCGATATATGGCTTAAACAGCTTGAAAGTCTTTGATCTTTATTCTTATAATTATTTTAAAAGCACAACAGAGCCGGACAATTAACTCTATTGTGCTTTTTTTAGTATCAGAAATTTTTAATATAAATATATTTTTAAAAAAAATATAATTTTATATAAATACAGTTATAATAATAGCAAAAAATATTATAACTATATTTATATTTTTATTGACATTAACATTAGTACATTTTAAAATCAAAGCAGGAGGTGAAGGATATATGTCTGTTACAACTAAGGAAATGATATTAAAAGTTTTAGATGCGTTCAATCCATGGTGGAAAACCAATTCTGTACGCCCCTCATTCATCAAAAAATACAAACGCCTTGCATTTTACAAAGCTATGGAACTAATTAATCAACCTGATATACGCCGGTCAATTATTATAACCGGCATTCGACGTGTTGGAAAAACGACTATTCAATATCAAATGATAGATTCTTTACTGAAATCCGGAATCCCTCCGCAAAAAATTGTATTTATATCGCTTGATCATCCTATACTTAAGCTGTCCGCTTTTAACGACATTCTTGAATGTTATCATGAAAATATCTATGCGGAACAAGATGTATATTATTTTT
>DVOP01000020.1 GCA_018713465.1 Candidatus Alectryocaccobium stercorigallinarum
CTTCAGCCGTCATAAAATCTACGGTCTTAACGGCGCGCACGGCTACCGCATAGTCGTATGTGCGTTCATCTCCCATTACTCCTACTGAACGCATATTTGTAAGTCCCGCAAAATACTGATCTGGCATCCATGGCGCTTCCTTTCCATGCTCTTTTTTGTATTCAGCAGCTGCATTTTCTACTTCTGTCCTGTATATGTAGTCCGCGTCCTGAACGATACGTACCTTATCTTCGGTTATATCCCCGACGATACGAACCCCCAGACCCGGACCCGGAAACGGCTGTCTGTACACCAGAAATTCAGGAAGTCCAAGCTCAAGTCCGGCCTTGCGGACCTCATCCTTAAAAAGTGTGCGCAAGGGCTCGATTATTTCCTTGAAATCAACATATTCCGGCAGACCGCCTACGTTATGATGCGATTTTATAACTACAGATTCTCCGCCCGATCCGCTTTCTACAACGTCCGGATATATAGTTCCCTGCGCAAGGAAATCCACATGTCCTATTTTCTTTGCCTCTTCCTCGAAGACGCGTATAAACTCTTCTCCTATTATCTTTCTTTTTTGCTCGGGATCCGTTTCACCCGCAAGCTTTACGTAATAACGGTGAGCCGCGTTTACGCGCACAAAATTAATATCGAAATCTCCGTCGGATCCGAATATCTTTTCTACTTCATCACCCTCGTTTTTACGCAAAAGCCCGTGATCTACAAAAACGCATGTAAGCTGCCTGCCTATCGCCTTTGCAAGCAGAGCGGCAAGAACAGACGAATCGACTCCTCCCGAAAGAGCCAGTAGTACTTTTCCGTCTCCTACCTTTTCACGTATTGCTTCGATCTGTGTTTTGACAAACGAATCCATTCTCCATGAACCGTCGCATCCGCATATATTTCTTACGAAATTATATATCATCTTTGTTCCTTCCGGGGTATGTAAAACTTCCGGATGGAATTGAATGCCGTAAAGCATATGATCGCTGCTTTCGCACGCCGCGACCGGACAATCCTTAGTATGAGCAACGGACTTAAATCCCGGAGCAAGAACGCTGATATAATCAAAATGGCTCATCCAGCACACGGTATTTTCTGAAACTCCGTCAAAAAGGTCTGACGACGTATCGACACAAACCTCCGTTTTTCCGTATTCCTGAACAGATGCGCGTTCTACCTTTCCGCCTAATATATGCTGCATAAGCTGCGCTCCGTAGCAAAGCCCCAGAACGGGTATGCCTGATTCGAAAAGACGCCTTGAATATGTCGGCGCTCCTTCCTCGTAGCAGCTGTTGGGGCCTCCGGTAAGTATTATGCCCTTGGGCTTCATGTCTGTTATTTTATCCAGATCAGTCCTGTACGAATAGATCTCGCAGTATACGTTGCATTCGCGTACTCTTCTGGCGACAAGCTGATTATACTGACCGCCAAAGTCTATTACTATTATCTTATCCATATCTCCTCCGCAACATTTTCAGTCTGAAAGCATATATTTTCTAGCGCTGCTCTGGTTTTTTTCGGCATTTATGTTTTAAGGCTAAAAGGTCATGCCTTTCATTTTTTCATAAAAAGCATGACCCTGACATACCGATATATCTTACATAGCCGGCGCCGTAAATTTAAACATTGATCTCCGGCTCTTCCTTGTACAAGCCCTCAAGCAGCGGATTTATCTTATTTATATATTCCTCGACCTGCTGAGGACATCTTCCGATATAGAGCTCAGGCTTAAGCACTTCTTTCATCTCGGTCTCTGTCATATTGAACTCTGGACGCTGAGCGAGATATTTAAGAAGATCGCATTTGCCGCCCTGTTTCATTTCAGCTGTAGCCTGCATTGAGCACTGGCGGATTATCTCGTGGAGCTCCTGTCTGTTTCCGCCGCGCTTTACGGCTTCCATCATAAGGTTTTCCGTAGCGATGAAAGGAAGATATTCCATTACAGTTCTTTCTATTATCTTTTCATTGACTACCATACCCGAAGTAACGTTTTCGGCAAGCCTTAATATCGCGTCCGCACACAAGAAGCCTTCCGGCATGGAAATTCGCCTGTTCGCAGAATCGTCCAGCGTTCTTTCAAGCCACTGCACCGAAGCGGTCATTGCGGCGTTCGAAGCGTCCGCCATAAGATATCTTGCGAGAGAACATATCCTTTCTGAACGCATGGGATTTCTCTTGTAAGCCATCGCCGAAGAACCTATCTGGCTCTTTTCGAAAGGCTCCTCAAGCTGTCTGTCATGCTGAAGCAGCCTTATGTCATTAGCCATTCTGTAGCAGCTCTGCGCTATCGAAGAAAGGCAGTTAAGTATCCTGCTGTCCAGTTTTCTCGGATATGTCTGTCCGCATACGTCGAAATATGAATCAAATCCGAAGTCCGCGCATATCTTAGCGTTCAGCGATTTTATCTTCTCTTCGTCGCCTTCGAAAAGGTCCATAAAGCTTGCTTCGGTTCCTGTCGTTCCGCGGCAGCCTAAAAGCTTCATCGAATCTATAACAAAGTCAAGTTCTTCAACGTCGGATACGAGATCCTGCATCCAAAGCGACGCTCTTTTTCCAACTGTAACAAGCTGCGCCGGCTGATAGTGAGTATATCCGAGCGTAGGAAGCGCTTTATATTTATTCGCGAAATCGGCAAGATTTGCGATAACGTTCAAAACCTCGTTCCTGATATAACGAAGGCCGTCGCGGTACAGTATAACGTCTGCGTTATCCGTAACATAGCAGCTCGTAGCGCCAAGATGTATAATGCCGGCAGCCGACGGAGCCGCAAGCCCGTATGTATATACGTGCGCCATTACGTCATGGCGTACCTTTTTTTCGCGTTTAGCGGCAGTCTCGAAATCTATGTCCGAAATATGTTCTTCAAGCTCATGCACCTGTTCTTCTGTTATTGGAAGACCAAGTTCGTGTTCGGCTTTCGCGAGAGAAACCCAAAGTCTTCTCCATGTCTCTATCCTCTTCTGAGCCGAAAAAAGCTCGAGCATATATTTTGAAGCGTATCTTGAAGATAAGGGTGATTCATATTTGTTTGCCATATAATGCCTCCTTAACGGATAATTATGCTGTCTCTTTCAGCTCCGACAGATACATATTTGATAAAGCAGCCTATTTCTTTTTCAAGGAATTCTACATATTTGCGCGCTGCCTTGGGAAGATCTTCCCATTTTCTTACGCCTGAGATATCGCATTTCCAGCCGTCCATATACTCTATAACCGGTTTTGCTTCCGGAAGTATGGTCGGATACGGGAAATCGTCCGTCTGCTCGCCGTTTACGATATAATGCGTGCATACCGGTATCTTATCCATATAGCTTAATATATCCAGCTTTGTAAGGGCTATAGCCGTAGCTCCCTGCATAAGCGCGCCGTACCTTGTAGCTACGATATCCATAGCGCCCACACGTCTTGGACGTCCCGTCTTAGCGCCGTATTCGAAGCCTGCCTCCCTTAACTTGTCTGCTTCTTCCCCGAACATCTCGCTTGTGAACGGTCCCTCGCCGACGCATGTAGAATACGCCTTTACGACTCCGATTATCTCGTCTAATTTAACGGACGGGCAGCCTGCGCCTACCGGAGCATACGCCGCTATCGTGTTTGAAGACGTCGTATACGGTACGATACCGAAATCAAGGTCGCGGAGCGTTCCAAGCTGCGCTTCAAACAATACGTTCTTTCCTTCTTTTACAGCATTCCTTAAATATGCCCCTGAATCACATACGAACGGTTTGATCTTCTCGCCGTAGTCAGCGATCCATTTTTCCAGCATTTCTTCGGTAACTTCTTCGCCGCCGTAAACATTTTTTATAGTCAGATTTTTCCATTCCGCAAGATCCTTAAGTCTTGCCATTAATTTTTCCGGATAATAAAGGTCTCCCGCAAGAACGGTCTTTTTCTGATATTTATCCGAGTAAAACGGAGCGATACCCTGCTTTGTGGAACCGTATTTTTTATCGGCAAGTCTGTTCTCCTCAAGTACGTCGAGCAGTCTGTGCCACGGAAGTACAAGCGATGCCCTGTCGCTTATCATAAAATTTTCCGGCGTTATCGCAACGCCCTGTTCTTTTAATGTATTTATCTCACTGCAGAGACTTTCCGCGTCTACGGCAACACCATTTCCGAGAATATTCATAACACCTTTTCTGAAAACACCTGACGGAAGCAGATGGAGAGCGAATTTTCCGAATTCGTTGATTACCGTATGTCCGGCGTTTCCGCCGCCCTGATAACGGACAACTATATCATAATCCTCTGTCAGAAGATCGACCATGCGGCCTTTTCCCTCATCTCCCCAGTTTACTCCAACAATGGCGCAGTTTGACATTTTTATCTTCCTCCGTAACACAGCTTTTAGGTCAGCATAAACATGCCGGCCTAAAATATTCTTCATTGTTTTTAACGTATATATTCTACTCTACATCTTTTGCCGCGTCAATTCATTATTCTATTTATGACGCCTGTACCGGTCAGCTTATAAAATATCCTGTCAGAACAGCTTAAGCACGTCGTTGAACGCTATATACACGGCAAGAGCCATCAGCAGCGCAAACCCTATAAAATGCACTGTCCCTTCTATTTTCTGGCTGCACGGTTTTCTCCTTATGCATTCTATGATAAGAAAGATGAGCCTTCCTCCGTCAAGAGCCGGCAGCGGAAGAAGATTAACGACTCCAACCGAAACAGACAGCAGTATGACCATATTAAGCATGGACATGACTACTGAAAAAGCGCCGTACGATACCGACTCCTCATACACGCTTCCTACGGTGGAAACAATGCCCACCGGCCCTGAAAGGTCGTCGACCCCGTATGTACCGTTAAATAATCCCTTGATAGAATTTATCGCAGATTTTAAATTGTATTTTATCTCGCCGAACGCGTATCTTACGGACGTGAAAAAATCCTGTTTTTCACGCGCCATATTATAAGAAAAGCCGCCGCTTCCGTCCGTTTCGTCAAGCCCGAACGACAATGAAAGCTTCTCTCCGTCGCGCTCAACTACAAGGTCTATCGTATCGTCCTGTATTCCGTTTAGCACTGTATCCATATACAGATCTCTTGCATTGGATATGGACGAACCCTGATAGCTTACTATAAGATCTCCGCTTTGCAGACCGGCTTGTTCGGCCGGAGAACCCTCGTTAACGGAAACGACCGTACACGGATCCGCTCCCGCGCAGAAAACGACGATAAGCGCGGCTATGAACGAAAGCAGAAAATTAAAGACCGGTCCGGCCGCAACGACTATTATCCTCTTCCAGACTTTTGCGCCCGCAAAACTCCTTTCGGAAATCTCGCCGTTCTCTTCTCCGCGCATTATGCACATTCCGCCTATGGGGATAAGCCGCCATGCGTAAAGCGTTTCCCCCTTTTGGCGTGATATGAGCTTCGGTCCCATACCTATGGAGAACTCTTCTACTTCTATATCGCACGCCTTTGCCGCGGCAAAATGTCCTAATTCATGAATGATAATAACGGCAAGTAATATGATTATAGCGATAACGATACTCAAGCGTTACCACCTGCTTTCAATATATTCATATGTTTCCTTTTCAAGCTGTAAAATTTCATCAAGCGGCGGGGCTTCAAGCACGGTATGCCTTGCCATTGAGCTTTCTATTATCTCGAAGATATCCAGAAAGCCTATCCTGTCGGAAAGGAACATCGCGACGGCTTTTTCGTTTGCGGCATTAAAAACCGTAGGCATAGAACCGCCTTTTTTTATGGCTTCGACCGCAAACGGCAGCCCTTTGAAGGTCTCTGTATCGGGGCTTTCAAATCTTATCTCCCTTAATTTATGGAAATCGAGCCGTTCCGTCTTAAGAGGCAGTCTTTCCGGAAACGTAAGCGCATACTGGATAGGCAAATGCATATCGGGAGCGCCGAGCTGCGCCAGGACAGCGCCGTCTTCAAATTCGACCATCGAATGTATTATACTGTCAGGCTGTATAACGACTTCTATCCTTTCAACGGGCATATTGAAAAGCCAGTGCGCTTCTATTACCTCAAGTCCTTTATTAACAAGTGTAGCAGAATCTATCGTAACTTTTTTACCCATATTCCAATTTGGGTGCTTAAGCGCGTCGGCGGCTTTCATATTCTTAAGTTCATTTGATTTTAAACCCCGGAACGCTCCGCCTGAAGCAGTTATCCAGAGCCGTTCCACCGGACAGCTTCCGTCTTTACGTCTGCTCCCCTGCATGCACTGGAATATCGCGCTGTGCTCGCTGTCGACCGGCAGTATATTTACGCCCTTTTTGGCAGCCAGCGGCATTATTATATGTCCCGCCGTAACAAGTGTCTCTTTGTTCGCAAGGGCGATATCCTTGCCCGCTTCTATAGCCGCGACCGACGGTCTTATCCCGATCATTCCGACGATCGCCGTAACAAATATGTCGCTGCTTTCAAGCTGCGCAAGTTCTATTAAGCCGCTCATTCCCGACGCGACCTTTATATTTGTATCAGACAGATGTGATCTTAGTATGTCCGCAGCGTCTTCGTTTTCAATAACAATAAGTTCAGGCAAGAATTCTCTTGCCTGTTTTTCAAGAAGTTTATGGTTATGTCCCGCGCTTAAGCCTACGACCTTAAATTCATCTTTATATTCCCGAACGATATCGAGCGTCTGAGTTCCTATCGAGCCGGTAGAGCCCATTATGGCTATTTTTTTCATGATTCTCCATTTCTTACCTTATAAGCAGGTACGACAGATAATAAATCATCGGAGCCGTAAAGATTATGCTGTCAAAGCGGTCGAGTATGCCGCCGTGACCCGGAATAAGCCTTCCATAATCTTTTATGTCCATGTTTCTCTTTATAGCAGAGGCGGTGAGATCTCCTACCATCGATATAAGAGCGCCTATTCCGCATATAAGCGCGTATATAAATATCGGTCCGTTCGTAAACGCCGCGTATATAATGCCTAAAACGAACGCGCCGGCAACTCCGCCTATCGCGCCTTCAACGGATTTTTTCGGGCTGAGCACAGGCGCCATCTTATGATTGCCGAAAAGCATTCCCACACAGTACGCGCATGTATCGCAGCCCCACGCGCTTAAGAATATAAGCCAGACATGGTACTGTCCTCCGTCAAGCATTCTCGTCTGATAGATGAACGACAGCATGACACCGCAGTATATTATTCCGAACACCGCCGACATAGTATGGAACGCCGTATATCTTGGATACTGGAAAACATATACGAACATGATTATAAAAAAACCGACTACAACGGACATGAGCTGCAGCGACGACGGAAGGAGCAGCACGGAAACATAATACAGCGCTATCCCTGCATATCCGGCTATATCCATCGCGCCGAATACGCTGTCTTTCCTTATTCCGGTCGCCTTATAGAGCTCTCCCGCGGCTATGAGCGAAAGAGCAAGCATGACGAAAAATAAAATATATCCGCCGCTTATTATAAACAGAAGCGCCGCGGCAACGAGTATTATGCCGCTCAATAATCTTGTTTTAAACATAAATATGCCTTTCCAAACTGTTTTTACTTAGCGTTTCCGAACCGTCTGTCCCTGTTGTTGAAAACTTCTATAGCCTCCCACAGCTGAGCCTCTTTAAAATCCGGCCATGCGGTATCAGTAAAATAAAGCTCCGTATACGCCAGCTGCCATAAAAGAAAGTTTGATATCCTCTGTTCGCCGCTCGTCCTTATAAGAAGATCCGGATCGGGGATATCATTCGTATCGAGATAGCTTTTAAATACATCTTCGTCGATATCAGACGAGACAAGCTTTTTATTAAGCACGTCCTGCGACATACGCCTCATCGCCCTTAGCATTTCATCACGGCTGCCGTAGTTGAGCGCTATCTGAAAGCTCATGCCTTTAAAATCCTTTGAAATGCCCTCTAACTCGTCTATTATCTTTAATATATCGGGCGCAAGGTGCTCTCTTGAGCCTATGACCCTTATCCTTATCTGATCCTTGATCGATTTTTTTATGAGGCGCTTTAAATATCTTCTGAAAAGATTCATCAGTATACCGACTTCGTCCAGCTGTCTTTTCCAGTTCTCAGTAGAAAAAGCGTATACCGTCAGATACTTTACTCCTATCTCGTTTATATAAGTGCACATCTTTTCGAGATTATCGCAGCCAACGACATGGCCGTAGCTCCTTGGCATACCCTTCGCCTTGGCCCACCGACCGTTGCCGTCCAAAATAATCGCGATATGCTCGGGAAGCCTCAAATTTTCTCTGTCCATATCCTCACCCCACCGGCTCCTTCACCCACCGGTGCCTCCAACTATTTGATTTTGCTTAGCTGAAACTCATTGGAATAACTTCTTGCAGGGAATATCACGCAGCGCCGGTACTTTCCGAATGCATTGCATGAGGATTACGTACCGCTGCGCGAGTACTAAGCGAGAGCGGTTCCCGAGAGAAGTTATTCAATGAGTTCTAAGACTATAAGTCTTAACGATTCATAAATGATAAAGGCGCCAAATAAATTGGCGCCAATAAAAATCAAATAGTAAGTATTTCTTTAGATTTTTCAGAAACGGCGCTGTCGACATTCTTAATAAATTTATCAGTCTGTTTCTGGAGCTCGTCCTGAAGATCCTTTATTTCGTCTTCAGACACATCTTCTTTTTTAAGCTTTTTGAAACTGTCATTGCCGTCGCGTCTTATATTTCTAATAGCAACTTTAGCGGCCTCGCCTTTTTTCTCGGCTTCTTTTACGAGCTGCTTTCTGCGTTCCTCTGTAAGCTCAGGGAAAATAAGACGGATAACCTTGCCGTCGTTAGTCGGATTTATGCCAAGATCAGACGACTGTATAGCCTTAGTGATCTCCTTTAAAAGAGAGCTTTCCCACGGCTGGATCTGAATTATCCTTGCCTCCGGTACAGTGATGTTCGCAACCTGCTGAAGAGGCGTCATCGTGCCGTAATAATCAACCGTTATCCTGTCAAGAACTTTCGGATTCGCGCGTCCTGCCCTTATTGTTCCAAGCTCCGAGTCAAGATTTGCCATAGTTTTTTTCATTTTCTCAACATAGCTTTCTACTCTCTGATCCATATTGTTCTCCTTTATCAGTCAGCTGTGACTTTTGTTCCTGTTACAATGCCTGAGGCTGCTTTTATTATGCCGTCCGGCTCACTTAAAGAAAATACGTACATATCCATATGGTTTTCCATCGCAAGGATAGAAGCCGTCATGTCAACGACCTGAAGCTTCTTCTGAACGACTTCATCGATAGAAACTTCCGTATATCTCTTCGCGTTGGGATTCTTCTTCGGGTCGTCGTCATAGACCGCGTCCACCGCTTTTGCAAGAAGCACTGCGTCGGCTTCTATCTCGATAGCCCTGAGAAGCGTTCCTGTATCGGTTGAAAAATACGGGTGGCCTGTTCCTCCTGCGAAGAAAACGACCATGTTCCTTGAGAAATACTTATTGCACCTGTCTTTGGAAAAACCCTTTGTAAATTCACCGACAGCAAACGGCGTGAGTATAGAAGTCATCATGCCGATACTTCTGAATATTTCAGATACGTATATGCAGTTCATAACTGTCGCAAGCATTCCTATCTGATCGGCCTTAGTCCTGTCGATATTTTTACTGGAACGTCCGCGCCAGAAATTTC
>DVOP01000021.1 GCA_018713465.1 Candidatus Alectryocaccobium stercorigallinarum
CGAGCGCAACAGTTTCCAGGCGGATAGCGGCGTTGCGTTCTTTTTTTCAATATTTGAAAAAAGAAAATATCGTAGATACAGACCCTACCGGGGAATTGAAAAGACCTAAGGTTGAAAAGAAGGCTCCGAGGATACTTGATTCCGAAGAGGTTGACAGACTGATGGCGCAGCCTGACAGGAAGACGTTAAAAGGTCTCCGCGACAGGGCAATGCTGGAGCTGCTGTATGCTACAGGCATAAGGGTAAGCGAGCTTATCAGCCTTGAGATGTCGGATATAGAGCTTAAAAGAGGCTATATGGTCTGCAGACGAAAGGTAAGAGAATCGTGGATACCTTTCGGCGATTCCGCTAAAAAGGCGCTCAGCATGTATTTAAAGCATGCGAGGGACGTATTTTTAAAAGGAAAAGAGAGCAGTCTCGTATTTACAAACTGTTCGGGCGGTTCGATGAGCCGTCAGGGTTTTTGGAAGATAATAAAAAAATATGCGGCCGACGCTGGTATATCGGGCGAGATAACGCCGCATACATTGAGGCATTCTTTTGCGATACATCTTCTGCAGAATGGCGCCGAGCTGAAAAATGTTCAGGAAATGCTGGGTCATTCTGATATTTCAACCACGGCAATGTACGCCAGTCTGGACACGCTTCAGTTAAGGCAGGCATATGGAAACGAGTGATCTGCGGACTAAGCTGCAGGTTGACTTCAACTGTTTTAAGTGATAAAGTGAAAACGTTCGCAACAGGCAGGCCTCTGTGCTATTTGCACAGGGGCTTAATTAAGAATTCAGGGAAAGCTTATATGCTGCGGACCCCAAATCAGTTGGGAAAATCAGATATCCAAACGGGGGCATACAAATGGTTATTACAGAGCTTCTTGAGAGAAATTCAAGACTGTACGGCGACGATATCGCTTTGGTTGAGATCAATCCCAGAGAGGAAGAAGACCATCCTAATATATGGAAAGAAGCAAGTCTTATAGAAAGCGCTCTTGACGGCACGCCCATAAGACGTGAAATGAGCTGGAAGGATTTCGACAGGAGAGCCAACAGGTTCGCGAACCTGCTGCTCAGCAGAGGGATCGAACGTGAGGCAAAAGTAGGAATACTTTTGATGAACTGTATCGAATGGCTTCCTTTATATTTCGGTATCTTAAAAGCGGGCTGTATTGCGGTTCCGATGAACTACAGATACGCGGCCGATGAGATAAAATACTGCGTGGATCTGGCCGACGTAGAGGTGCTTATTTTCGGACCTGAGTTTATCGAGCGTATCGACGCCGTGGCGAACGATATGCCTAAGGTAAGGACGCTGTTCTTTGTAGGCAAGAAAGGCCCGTCATATTCAGAAGACTGCTGGAAGCTGATGTCGTTCTGTTCATCGAGCGCGCCGCCGATAGACGTAAAGGAAAATGATTATGCGGCGATTTATTTTTCGTCCGGTACGACCGGTTTTCCGAAAGCCATACTGCATGACCATAAGGCGCTGTATTCATCATGCGTGACAGAGCAGAACCATCACGGACAGAAAAAAGACGATGTGTTTTTATGCATACCGCCGCTTTATCACACCGGAGCAAAAATGCACTGGTTCGGCAGCCTTATATCGGCGAGCAAGGCCGTGCTGCTGCGCGGTATTTCGCCGGAGCATATAATTCGCACGATAAGCCGCGAGCGCTGCACTATAGTTTGGCTGCTCGTTCCGTGGGCTCAGGATATACTTGACGCGATCGACGCCGGAAAGATAGATTTGAAAGAATTCCGTCTCGCGCAGTGGAGACTTATGCATATAGGGGCGCAGCCGGTGCCGGCAAGCCTTATCCAGAGATGGAGGAAAGTATTCCCGAACCATCAGTATGATACAAACTACGGTTTAAGCGAATCTTTAGGACCGGGCTGCGTACATCTTGGAGTCGAGAATATCGATAAGGTAGGCGCTATAGGAGTGCCGGGTTATGGCTGGGAAGCGCGTATTGTTGATGAAAACGGAAAAGATCTGGGCAGAGGCGAGATAGGTGAGCTTGCAGTAAAAGGCCCCGGGGTTATGAAATGCTATTATAAAAACCAGGAGGCCACGAACGAGGTCTTGAAGGACGGCTGGCTTTTTACCGGAGATATGGCGCAGATGGACAAAGACGGATTCATCTATCTTGTCGACAGGAAAAAGGACGTCGTGATTTCCGGAGGAGAGAATATTTATCCGGTTCAGATAGAAGATTTCTTAAGAAAGAACAATAAGATAAAGGACGTAGCCGTTATCGGACTTCCGGACGCGCGCTTAGGCGAGATAGCCGCGGCGATAATAGAGATCAAAGAGGGATTTGAATGCACGGAGGACGAGATACGCCTGTTCTGCAACGATCTTCCAAGATATAAACGTCCGAGAAAGATAATATTCGACAGGATACCGAGAAATCCTACCGGAAAGATCGAAAAGCCGGTGTTAAGGCAGAGATATTATTCGGGAAGACTTGTAGAATCTCAAGTATTGAGATAAGCGGGAGGATTCCTATTTCTTATTGATATAGAAAGGAACATGAGAGAATGAAAAAGTTATTGCTTGGAAATGAAGCGGTTGCAAGAGGTCTTTATGAGGCCGGCTGCAGTTTTGTTTCAAGTTATCCGGGAACGCCGAGTACCGAAATAACTGAAGCGGCCGCAAAATATGACGAAATATATGCTGAATGGGCTCCGAACGAAAAGGTCGCTATGGAGGCCGCTTTCGGTGCGAGCTTCGCAGGCAAGAGAAGCTTTTGCGGAATGAAGCACGTAGGGCTTAACGTTGCCGCGGATCCGCTTTTTACAATATCATATACCGGAGTAAACGGCGGTATGATAATCGGCGTCGCTGACGACCCGGGAATGCACAGCTCTCAGAACGAGCAGGATTCAAGACACCATGCGATAGCTGCAAAGGTGCCTATGCTTGAGCCGTCTGATTCTGAAGAGGCGCTTGAATTTACAAAATTAGCATATGAGCTTTCCGAGAAATATGATACTCCGGTCATAATGAAGATGTGCACGCGTGTATCTCACTCACAGAGCCTTGTTGAAACAGGCGGGAGAGTTGAACCGGAGCAGAAGCCGTATGTAAAGAATATCCAGAAGTATGTAATGATGCCGGGCATGGCTATAAAACGTCACCCGGTAGTTGAGCAGCGTACGCTGGATCTTATACAGTATGCGGAAACAACGCCGATCAACCGCATAGAGGAAGGAAGCGACAAGAGCGTCGGTATCATCACTTCTTCTACAAGCTATCAGTATGTAAAGGAAGTCCTTGGCGACAAGCACCCTGTTCTTAAGCTTGGAATGGTCAATCCGCTTCCGGTCGAGAAGATCAAAAAATTCGCGGAGTCGGTAGGTGAGCTCATCGTCGTTGAAGAGCTTGACCCGATAATCGAAAATCACTGCAAGACATTAGGACTTAAGGTTAAAGGAAAAGAGCTTTTCGGGCTTCTCGGCGAGTTCAGCCAGAATCTTGTCGCGGAAAAATTAGGCGAGCCTGTTCCGGAAGGATATACGCTTGAAGACGAGATACCGGTACGTCCGCCTGTTATGTGCGCAGGCTGCCCTCACAGAGGATTGTTCTATACATTAAAGAAAAACAACGTTACCGTACTTGGCGACATAGGCTGCTATACGCTCGGAGCGGCGGCTCCGCTTGGCGCTATGGAATATACGATATGCATGGGCGCTTCGGTTTCCGGAATACACGGCTTTAATAAAGCCAACGGCGGAAAGAGCGACGGAAAAACAGTTGCCGTTATAGGCGATTCCACGTTTATGCATTCAGGCGTTACAGGTCTTATCAACATAGCATACAACGAGTCTAATTCGACTGTCATTATACTCGATAACTCTATAACGGGTATGACGGGACATCAGGAAAACCCGACTACAGGACGCAATCTTAAAGGCGACCCGTGTACTAAGATAGACCTTGAGACGCTTTGCCGTTCGGTAGGAATAAAACGCGTAAGGGTCGTTGATCCTTATAACCTTAAGGAATGCGACGATGTATTAAAAGAAGAGCTTGGCGTTGACGAGCCGTCTGTAATAATTGCGAGACGTCCGTGCGCGCTGCTTAAATATGTTAAGCACCCGGGACCGATAAGCTGCGACAGCACAAAATGCGTCGGCTGCAGGTCATGCATGAATATCGGCTGCCCGGCAATAAGCATAGTAGACAAGAAAGCGGTCATCGACAATACTCTCTGCACCGGCTGCGGAGTATGTGAACAGCTTTGTAAATTCGGCGCGCTCGGCGCGAAAAAGGAGGCCTGAGTATGGAGACAAAAAACATAATGATTGTCGGCGTCGGCGGACAGGGTACTCTTTTAGCAAGCAAGCTGCTTGGCCAGCTTTTAAGCACAAAGGGCTATGATGTAAAGGTGAGCGAGGTTCACGGAATGAGTCAGAGAGGCGGAAACGTCGTAACATACGTAAGATACGGCGACCATGTATATTCGCCTATCATCGATAAAGGCGAAGCCGACCTTATTATTTCATTCGAGCTGCTTGAGGCCGCGCGCTGGACCCAGTATCTTAAAAAGGGCGGCAGGATAGTTACAAACAGCCAGCAGGTAAACCCTATGCCTGTTATAACCGGAGCAAAAGAATATCCGGCTGATCTTGAAAAGAAAATGAAGGACAAGGGCATAAACATCGACGCGTTCGACGCACTTGCGCTTGCCGAAGAAGCGGGTTCTTCAAAGGCAGTAAACATGGTCCTTATGGGAAAGGTTTCAAATTATTTTGATTTTTCAGAGGAAACATGGCTTGAGGCTATCGAGCACAGCGTAAAAGAAAAATTCATAGATATGAATAAAAAAGCTTTTCATTTAGGAAGAAATGCTTGATGATACAAAGGTTTAAAAGTTATACGTTTTATGCTTGCATAAAAACGGATAACCTTTAAACCTGAACAACGTACGAATGTAGTACGATAGGACGGAATTCGTACGTTGTAGTATTGCGAAAGCATGTAATGCGGAGCAATACGTGGTATAATCGATAAAACTTAATAATTAAATAAAAAGAATCGAGGAAAATGAAAAATGGAACGTTATTATCAGGAGGAAATTGAGCGCGCGCCAAGAGAGCAGATACGCGCATGGCAGAACGAGCGCCTTTTAAAACAGGTAAAGCATGTGTGGGACAATGTGCCTTACTACAGGAAGAAAATGGAAGAAAAGGGCGTTACGCCTGCGGATATAAAGAGCATTGACGATCTTTATAAGCTTCCGTTTTTGAGCAAGGACGATCTGCGTGAGTGCTATCCTTACGGACTTCTGGCAGTGCCAAAGGAGGACGTTGTACGTATACAGTCTACGTCGGGAACTACAGGAAAGAGGGTAATAGCGTTCTATACACAGCACGATATAGACTTATGGGATACATGCTGCGCGCGTGCTATCATGGCAGCGGGCGGAACAAACAAGGACGTATGCCATGTATGCTATGGCTACGGACTGTTCACAGGCGGCCCCGGACTTAACGGCGGAAGCCATAAGGTCGGCTGTATGACGCTTCCGATGTCGTCGGGAAATACAGACAGACAGCTTCAGTTTATGGTAGACCTTGAGGCTACTATACTTTGCTGTACTCCGTCTTATGCTTCATTCCTTGCTGAGAGCATTATCGAGCGCGGGATCCGCGATAAAATAAAGCTTAAAGCCGGAATTTTCGGAGCCGAGGCATGGAGCGAGGAAATGCGCCGCGATATCGAAGAAAAACTTGGAATCAAGGCTTATGATATATACGGACTGACAGAGATTTCAGGACCGGGCGTTGCTTTTGAATGTTCAGAGCAGACGGGTATGCATATAAACGAGGATCATTTCATTGCCGAGATAATCGATCCGAAGACAGGCGAAGTCCTTCCGATGGGAAGCGAGGGCGAGCTTGTATTTACATCGTTGACGAAGGAGGCGTTCCCGCTCCTCAGATACAGAACAAGAGATATCTGCGTATTGAGCGACGAGCCTTGTTCATGCGGACGTACGCATATCAAGATGTCAAAGCCGAGAGGACGAAGCGATGACATGCTTATCGTCAAGGGCGTAAACGTATTCCCGTCTCAGATAGAGGCAGTGCTTCTTGAGCAGGGATTCTCACCGAACTATCAGATAATCGTAGACAGGGTAAAAACTTCTGATACTATCCAGGTAATGGTAGAGCTTAAAGAGTTCCATACTCCTGATGAGATACAGTATTTCGAAAAACAGCTTGTCAAAGGCCTTAAATCTATGCTTGGAATCTTTGTCGATGTAAAACTCGTAGGACAAAAAGCGTTAGAGCGAAGCGAAGGCAAGGCTGTAAGAGTTATTGATAAACGTAAGATCTGAATTTAAAACAGGCGCATTCTGTCCGTATAGACAGAATGCGTTTTTGTTTGACCGTGCAGCGGACTTAATGGTAAGATATAAAATAAAGGGTAAATTAAAAAGGGAGGGTTTAAAGTATGAAAAAGATACGTATCGGAGTTATCGGAATAGGCGATATAAGCGACGTTTATCTTAATAACTTAAAGAAATATGATGCGGTTGAAATCGCGGCGTGCGCGTCGCGGGGACTTGAAAAAGCGCAGAAAAAGGCGGCTCAGCACGGGATCCCGAAGGCATACGCATCAGGAGCAGAGGTCATTGCCGACCCGGATATAGATGTTATCCTGAATCTGACTACTCCACAGTCGCATTATGAATATAACCTTGCCGCGCTTAAGGCGGGAAAGCATGTTTACAGTGAAAAACCACTTGCTATGACATATGAGCAGGGCAAAGAGCTGGTGTCGCTCGCAAAGGAAAAGGGATTGTTGATAGGCTGCGCTCCGGACACATTCTTGGGAGGCCGTCTCCAGAATATCCGCGAGATGATAGACAGCGGAAAGCTTGGAAATATTACTGGCGGTTGCGCGTTTTTCGTAGGGCACGGACACGAATTCCATCACCCGGCTCCGGCGTTTTTCTATCAGCCGGGAGCGGGTCCGCTGTATGATATGGGACCGTATTACATGACGGCGCTCCTCAGCCTTTTAGGACCAGTCAAGAGAGTATGCGCAATGGCGACGAAAGCCGGAGAAACACGCACAGTTCCGTCGGGTCCGAGTAAAGGACAGGTACTGCCTGTAGACGTTGATACGCATATCAATGCGATATTGGAGTTTGCGTGCGAAGCTGTCGTAACGCTTACATGCAGCTTTGACGTGTGGGATTCTGAGCTTCCGAGAATAGAGCTGTACGGAACAGAAGGCACGGTGCTCATAGATGAAAAAGATCCGATATCAGGGCCTAATCTTTTCGGCGGAGATACGCTGTTCCGCTCGCCGCAGCAGTATAGATGGGCGGATCCTGAGCGCCGTCCAGAAAATGTGAATACTCCATGGACGGTTGTGCCGAATAAGCACCCGTTCAATTCGGTAAGCCACGCCGAAAATCCGAGGGGTATAGGTCTTATCGACATGGTATACGCGCTGCAGAATAACCGCCCTCAGCGTGCTTCAGGAGATATGGCGCTGCATTCGCTCGAGGTCATGGAATGTATATTAAAATCGGCGCATGAGCATGTGTTCTGCGAACCGGAGACGACGTTCGAGCGTCCGGCTCCGCTGCCGATGGATTTTCCGGACAGCGAAAAATAAAGATATAGTAATAGTTTTTGCGAGCGTCCGATCACGAATCGTAAGACAGTAATAAGCGGGATATGTTAAAATGACATGTATCGACGTAAAAACCCTACAAATTTTGTAGGGTTTTTTATTGACTAATTTCGCCCGTAATGGTAATATACAGTCGAAATTGAAATCCGAGTAAAAAAGTCGGATTTTAAGGAGGCTTAAAATGAAACTATCGACAAAAGGCAGATACGGACTGCGCGCCGTCATAGATCTGGCAATGCACTGCGAGGACAAATCGGAAACGGCGTCCATACAGAGTATTGCTCAGCGTCAGGGCATTTCGGAAAATTATCTCGAACAGCTTATGCGGCTTCTCAAAAAAGCGGGAATAATAGATTCCGTAAGAGGCGCGGGCGGAGGCTATAAGCTTTCGCGTGAAGCGTCGAAGATCTCCGTCGGAGACGTGCTGCGCGCGCTTGAGGGAGACTTAAAGCCGGTGGATTGTCAGGCGATAAGCGAAAGCGGCGGCTGCGAGGGCGCGGACGGCTGTGTGACGAAATATGTTTGGAAGAAAATGAACGACGCCATACAGAGCGCGGTCGACTCGATAATGCTGGACGAGCTTATAAATGAGGGCTGCAGGGAAAAAGAGACATGCGAAAGCGGCGAACTTGTGTGCGAGCAGAAAGCCGGCATAAAGGCGTGAACCTGCCGTTATGACGAAAAAATAAAAGAGAGAAAGTAATGATCAGGAGGCGGAAAATGATTTATTTAGATAACGCGGCGACGACAAGAACAGCTCCGGAGGTAGTAGAAGCAATGCTTCCGTACTTTTCGGAATTATACGGAAATCCGTCAAGCATTTATTCGCTCGCGGGAAAAAGCAAAGAGGCGATAGACAAGGCGAGAGCGCAGATAGCGAATGTCATCGGGGCTAAGCCCGAGGAAATATATTTTACAGCCGGCGGAAGCGAGGCCGATAACTGGGCGCTTAAAGCGACGTTTGAATATTTTAAAGGCAAAGGAAATCATATCATAACGACAAAGATAGAGCACCATGCGATACTGCATACGTGCGAATATCTTGAAAAGCTAGGCGCGCGCGTAACATACTTGGACGTCGATAAGGACGGACTTGTAGATATCGAGGAGTTGAAAGCGGCCATTACGCCTGAAACCATACTTATCTCGATAATGTTCGCGAATAACGAGATCGGAACGATAGAGCCGATCAAGGAAATCGGAGAGATCGCGAAGGAGCATAATATCCTGTTCCATACCGACGCGGTGCAGGCGTTCTGTCAGGTGCCGATAAATGTGGACGAAATGCATATCGATATGCTCAGCTCCAGCGGACATAAGATAAACGGACCTAAGGGAATAGGCTTCTTATACATCAGAAAGGGAGTCAAGATAAAATCCTTCGTGCATGGCGGAGCGCAGGAGCGCAAGAGACGCGCCGGAACGGAAAACGTACCGGGAATAGTCGGATACGGCAAGGCGGCTGAGATGGCGAACGCGAGCATGGCCGAAAGAACGGCAAAGGAAATCGAGCTGCGAGACCATATGATAGAGCGCCTTTCAAATGAAATACCGCACGCCAAGCTGAATGGACACAAGACAAAAAGACTTCCTAACAATGTGAATTTCAGCTTTGAGTTTGTCGAGGGCGAATCGCTTCTTTTGTGGTTAGATCAGGCGGGAATATGTGCGTCAAGCGGTTCTGCATGTACTTCAGGCTCACTCGACCCGTCGCATGTACTTCTTGCAATAGGGCTTGTGCACGATATAGCGCACGGCTCGTTAAGGCTTACGCTCGGCGCGGATACGACGCTTGAGGACGTGGATTACGCGGTAGACAAAATTAAAGAGATAGTACAGAATTGCAGGAATATGAGCCCGCTTTATGAAGATTACAAAGCGGGAAAAACAAAATCTATAATTGATACACAATATAAGTAAATCAGAACCAAGGTGTGCTATACGCACCGCGCAAGCGGCCTTCGAGAAAATAATTTAATCACATAAGTAAAGAATAAAGAGGGAAAAAATATGTACAGCGAAAAAGTAATGGATCATTTTCAGAATCCAAGAAACGTAGGAGAAATAGAAAATGCGAGCGGAGTCGGCACGGTCGGCAACGCTAAATGCGGAGATATAATGAGAATGTATCTCGATATAGACGAAAACGGAATAATAAGAGACTGCAAGTTCAAGACATTCGGCTGCGGTGCGGCCGTGGCTACAAGCAGCATGGCGACTGAGCTTGTAAAAGGAAAATCGATACAGGAGGCGCTTCAGGTCACAAATAAAGCGGTAATGGAAGCCCTTGACGGACTTCCGCCGGTAAAGGTGCACTGCTCGCTTTTAGCTGAAGAAGCCATACATGCGGCGCTCTGGGATTACGCGGAGAAACACAATATCAAAATAGAGGGACTCGAAAAGCCTAAGAGCGATATAAGCGAGGGCGAAGAGGACGAGGAATATTAATGGCGGCGAAAAAAGCCGTTGTCGGAATGTCCGGAGGAGTAGATTCGTCGGTTGCGGCATATCTCTTAAAAAAACAGGGATATGACGTGACCGGCGTTACTATGCTTTTATGGACGGAGGAGAACGAAGGCAAAACCGGCATAAACGCCGCGTGCGGTTCGGGGCAGGCCGCAAAGGACGCGAAAAAAGTGGCGGATATCCTGCAGATACCGCACTATACGGTAGATTTCAGCAGCGTATTTAAAGAAAAGGTCGTAGATTATTTTGCAGAGGAATATCTGCACGCAAGAACGCCTAACCCGTGCATAGCCTGCAACAGGCATGTGAAATGGGAGGCGCTTTTGGCGTACGCCCTGGAATCTGGCGCAGACTATATAGCGACCGGACATTACGCGCGCATAAAAAGGCTGGAAAACGGCAGGCTTGCCGTATGCAGTTCGGCCACGGAGAAGAAGGACCAGACCTATGCGCTTTACAGACTTACCCAGGAACAGCTTGCGCATACGCTTATGCCGGTCGGGGAGTATACAAAGCCGCAGATAAGAAAGCTTGCTGAAGAAGCGCTGCTTCCTGTTGCGTCGAAGGGCGACAGCCAGGAAATATGTTTTATCCCGGATAACGATTACGCGTCGTTTATAAAAAGATACACGGGAGTCGTTATGCCTGATGGGGATTTTGTGACCCCGGACGGAAAAGTTCTCGGCAGGCATAAAGGACTGTGCAATTATACGATAGGACAGCGCAGGGGCCTTGGGCTTCCGATGGGGCATAGGGTTTTCGTAAAGGCTCTGGATACCGTAAGGAATGAAGTAGTGATAGCGGAAAATGAAGATATGTATACAGACGTTGTCCGTATGAATTCACTGTGCTTTATGGGCGTTGAGGACCTTGCGTCCGGTATGCCGGAAAGATTTACCGGTAAAATAAGGTACGGGCACGCGGGAACGCCATGTATGGCTCACCGGACGGGCGAGGACGAGGTGACATGTTATTTTGACGAGCCCGTAAGAGCCGCTACGCCCGGACAATCTATGGTATTATACAGAGACAACTATGTTGCTATGGGAGGTATCATAAGTGATAGCTGACAGACATTTGCATACCCGGTTTTCTACCGACTCTAATGAGGCTCCGGAAAATTCAATAGAAAAAGCTATAAGCCTCGGAATGAAGGATATTTATATAACGGATCATTATGATATAGACTTTCCGGGAGGGGAGTTTATGTTCGAGCCGGACAGATATTTCGAGGAAATGACGAAGCTTAAAGAAAAATATAAGGGCAGGATAAACGTGCATATCGGCGTTGAAGCGGGATTTGGCGAGAAGATAGCCGATAAATACCAGAAGCTTATGAGCAGCTATCCGTGGGAGTATGCTATAGGTTCAATGCACCTTATAGGAGAAAAGGATCCGTATATACGCAGCCTTTTTGACATGGACGACAGGGCATATTACAGGCTGTGCTTTGAAACGACGCTTAAAGGGCTTAAGGCGTGCGACGGATTCGATACGCTCGGCCACCTTGACTATCCGGTAAGATACGGATACGGAAAGGACAGCGATTACAGATATGAATATTTTGCGGATATCGTTGATGAAATATTCAAGGAGCTCATACGCCGCGGCATAGCTTTGGAGATCAATACCGCGGCGCTTAGAAAAGGGCTTAAATATCCCCACCCTTATCCGGAGGCGCTTGCCAGATATAAGGAATTAGGCGGAAAAAAACTGGCGCTCGGCTCGGACGCGCATGAGGCGAAAGATGTCGGATACGGGTTCGAAGAAGCTTTGGAATATATACAGAAAATCGGCTTCACAGAAGAAAATTTCGTATAATTTGTATGAAAGTTATAAAATTGTGAAAAATTAAACATTTTTTTCTTCGAATAGGATATTGAGTTTTTTTTTCGAGTTTATTAGAATAGTAAAAGTGAGATCGAAAAGCCGTTTTAATTATTACGGCGTTTTGAATATAATATTTGCATAAATATGCAAGAGAAGAAATGTATGATGGAGGTACAAAAATGTCAGTTAGGGTAGCTATTAATGGTTTTGGACGTATCGGAAGACTTGCTTTCAGACAGATGTTCGGAGCAGAGGGATATGAAGTTGTTGCGATCAACGACCTTACATCTCCGAAAATGCTTGCTCATCTTCTTAAATATGATTCATCACAGGGCAAATATGCTCTTTGCGATACTGTTACATCTGATGAAGAAGCAGGAACGATCACAGTTGACGGAAAGACCATCAAGATCTACAAAGAGTCAGACGCTGCAAATCTTCCCTGGGGAGAACTTAAAGTAGACGTTGTTCTTGAGTGCACAGGCTTCTATACATCAAAAGCTAAAGCAGAAGCTCATATCAAAGCAGGAGCAAGAAAAGTCGTTATTTCAGCTCCGGCAGGAAACGACCTTCCTACTATCGTTTACAATGTAAACCACAAAACATTAAAACCGGAAGATACAGTTATTTCAGCAGCATCATGCACAACTAACTGCCTCGCTCCTATGGCTAAAGCGCTTAACGATTTCGCTCCTATCCAGAGCGGTATCATGTGCACGATCCACGCTTACACAGGCGATCAGATGACACTTGACGGACCGCAGAGAAAAGGCGACTTAAGAAGATCACGTGCGGCTGCTTGCAATATCGTTCCGAACAGCACAGGCGCTGCAAAAGCTATCGGCCTTGTTATTCCGGAACTTAACGGAAAACTTATCGGCGCTGCTCAGCGTGTTCCTACTCCTACAGGTTCAACAACTATCCTTACAGCTGTTGTTAAGACAGACAAGGAAGTAACAGTTGACGCTATCAACGCAGCTATGAAGGCTCAGACAACAGAGTCATTCGGATACAACACAGACGAGATCGTTTCTTCAGATATCATCGGAATGAGATACGGCTCACTTTTCGATGCTACTCAGACAATGGTTCTTCCGATCGGAGAAGGTCTGTATGAAGTTCAGGTCGTTTCATGGTATGATAACGAGAACTCTTACACAAGCCAGATGGTTAGAACTATCAAATATTTCTCAGAGTTACAGTAATCATTTAAAGGACAAGCAAGGGTCCGGTCAGTAAGGACCGGACCCTTTTTTAACAATGTGATACGGGCAAAGAGTTTTGTTTTGCTCTGGCATTTTATTATCGGAGGGAATTATGTTAAATAAAAAATCTGTTGACGACATCAACGTAGCGGGAAAGAGAGTCCTTGTACGCTGCGATTTCAACGTGCCGCTCAAAGACGGGAAGATAACGGACGAAAACCGTCTTACAGCAGCGCTTCCTACAATTAAAAAACTTATAAACGACGGCGGGAAAGTTATCCTTTGCTCACACCTTGGAAAACCGAAGGGAGAGCCGAAGCCTGAGCTTTCACTCGCGCCCGTAGCAAAACGCTTAAGCGAGCTTCTTGGAAAAGAAGTTGTATTCGCTGCCGACAACGAGGTAGTAGGACCGAACGCAAAAGCGGCTGTTGCTGCAATGAAAGACGGAGACGTAGTTCTTCTTGAGAACACACGTTACCGCGCGGAAGAGACAAAGAACGGCGAAGCATTCTCAAAGGACCTTGCTTCACTTTGCGACGTATATGTAAACGACGCTTTCGGAACAGCCCACAGAGCTCACAGCTCAAACGTAGGCGTTACACAGTATGTTGACACATGCGCTGTCGGCTATCTTATGCAGAAAGAGATCGACTTCTTAGGAAACGCGGTCAATAACCCGGTTCGTCCGTTCGTAGCTATCCTCGGCGGAGCTAAGATCGCTGACAAGCTCAACGTTATCAACAACCTGCTCGACAAGTGCGATACTCTTATCATCGGCGGCGGAATGGCTTATACATTCCTTAAGGCTCAGGGTAAAGAGATCGGAACGTCTATGCTTGACGACACAAAGATAGATTACTGCAAGGAAATGATCGAGAAGGCAGCTAAGCTCGGCAAGAAGCTTCTTCTTCCGGTAGACGTTGTTATCACAAAGGATTTCCCGAATCCTATCGACGCAGAGATACCGGTAGAAGTCGTATCTGCGGACGCTATCCCGTCTGACATGCAGGGTCTTGATATCGGACCGAAGTCAGCGGAGCTTTACGCTAACGCAGTTAAAGAAGCTAAGACGGTCGTTTGGAACGGACCGATGGGCGTATTTGAGAACCCGATCCTTGCAAAAGGAACTCTTGCGGTTGCTCAGGCTATGGCTGATACAGACGCTACAACTATCATCGGCGGCGGCGATTCAGCAGCGGCGGTAAACCAGATGGGCCTTGGCGCAAAGATGAGCCACGTTTCGACAGGCGGCGGCGCTTCGCTTGAATTCCTTGAGGGCAAGGAGCTTCCGGGCGTAGCAGCAGCTGATAATAAATAAAATATTTTGTAAATTATACTTTTTTGAAAGCAAATTTAGAAAATGTTCTTCACCATAGCAGTCGTCCCGCTCAACCATAACCGCTCGACCTGCTCACATATAAGAATTTCGCGGTCTCGCATGTTTTCGCGCTCCTTTGTGCGATATGGTTCAGAATCATTTTCATAAATTTGCTTCTCGATAGGTTGTTGAATTTATTCAATATCATATAAGTTTCTAAAAGAAAAAAACAAGTAAAAAGTGAGGGTGAAATCATGGCAAGAAAAAAAATCATCGCTGGTAACTGGAAAATGAACAAAACTCCGAGCGAGGCAGTTGCGCTTGTAGAGGAGTTAAAACCGCTCGTAGTAAACGACGAAGTTGACGTTGTATTCGGCGTTCCGGCAATCGACATCGTTCCGGTCGTTGAAGCATGCAAAGGCACAAATATCAAAGTCGCTGCAGAGAACATGTATCATGAAGAAAAAGGCGCTTACACAGGCGAGATCTCTCCGCTTATGCTCGTAGACGCAGGAGTTAAGTATGTTATCCTCGGACATTCAGAGAGAAGAGATTACTTCCATGAGACAAGCGAAGACGTAAATAAAAAAGTTCTTTCAGCGATCGCTCACGGCCTTATCCCGATCATGTGCTGCGGCGAGTCTCTTGAGCAGAGAGAGCAGGGAATCACAATGGACTGGATCCGCCAGCAGGTTAAAGTAGGATTCCAGGGCGTAACGGCTGACCAGGCTAAAGAGTGCGTTATCGCATACGAGCCGATCTGGGCTATCGGAACAGGCAAGACAGCTACGAACGAGCAGGCTGAGGAAGTTTGCAAGGGTATCCGCGAGTGTATCGCTGAGATCTATGACGCTGCTACAGCAGACGCTATCCGTATCCAGTACGGCGGTTCTGTAAACGCAGGAAACGCTGCAGAGCTTTTCGCTATGCCTGATATCGACGGCGGTCTTGTAGGCGGCGCTTCACTCAAGGCTGACTTCGGAAAGATCGTAAACTATAAATAATAAAGATTTAATGATCTAAAATATGAAACACCGCTTAACAACGGCTTACTGCTAAGATACAGGCAAAGCCGTGTTTGGCGGTGTTTTTCATAAAATGTTTTACATAAATTTGATATTCTTTAGACTCAAATTCCTTTTATTTAATCGGAATATAAGTTATAATCAACAGATGATAAACAGTTTAAATGGTCTTTTGTAAGAGGGAGAACAGGTATTTATGAATAAAGTATATGCGAACAGAGAGCTTTCATGGCTTAAATTTAATGAGCGTGTACTTGAAGAAGCAGACAGAAAGAACGTTCCGCTATGTGAACGTCTTAATTTTATATCCATATATCAGAGCAATCTGGACGAGTTTTTCAGAGTCCGCGTAGGGTCGCTTGTAGACATGATGGCGATGGACGCTGAAAAGAAAGATAATAAAACCAATATGACCGCCGGCGAGCAGCTTAAAGCCGTTCTTGCGGACGTAAGGCGGCTTGACGGCAGGAAAGAAGAAATCTATGACTCGCTGATAAGCGAGCTGAAAGAATACGATATAGAGATATTAAGATATAAAGATCTCAGCGATAAAGAAAAAGAACAGCTCGAAAAATATTTCGACGAGAAAGTCGAGCTTCTTTTGTCGCCGCATATTGTAGGACATCTGCAGCCGTTCCCGTTCATACGCAACTGTGAGATACATGCCGTTGCCGCGCTTCGAAAGAAAAACGCTTCGGAAAACGGCGGAAGGCTTAAGCTCGGGATAATATCCTGCAATCTGAACGTGCTTCCGAGAATGATAAAGGTTTCAAAAGACGGCGGCCGTTTTATACTCATAGAAGATCTTATACTTCATTGTATCGACAGGGTATTTAAAAACTACAAGGTAGAGACGGCGGCGCTCGTCCGCATAATAAGGAATGCCGATATCGACGCGGATTCGCTTTATGACGAAGAGATCGATTACCGTGAATTCATGTCGGAGCTTATGAAGCACCGCAGGCATATGGCTCCGGTGCGTATGGAAGTGTCGTCTAAATTTGACACGGAGCTGTTCGCGGAGTTCTGCAAAGAAGTGGATATAGATCAGGAAGCCGTGTTTGTGAGCCGCAGGCCGCTTGATCTGTCGTTCCTCTCGGCAATACAGAAAATGCTGCGCGACCGTCCGGAATTGTTCTATAAACACCGCAGTCCGCAGAAGCCGCCGCAGATATTATTTACAAAATCGATAATGTCGCAGATAAAAGAAAAGGATAAGCTGCTTTGTTATCCGTATGATTCTATGCAGCCTTTCCTGCGTATGCTCAGGGAAGCGGCGAACGATCCTGATGTCATATCGATAAAAATGACACTGTATAGGGTGGCAAAAAACAGTCAGGTCGTAGAACATCTCGTAGAAGCGGCTGAAAACGGAAAAGACGTTCATGTCCTGCTTGAGCTTAAGGCGAGATTTGATGAGGAAAATAATATCGCATGGTCGCAGAGGCTTGAAGAAGCTGGATGTCAGGTCATATACGGGCTTAACGGAATAAAAGTTCATTCAAAGCTCTGCCTTATCGTGCGTAAAGGCGAGGACGGTCCGGAATATATTTCATACATAGGGACCGGAAATTTCAACGAAGTTACCGCAAGGCTGTATACGGACTATGCACTGCTTACGGCCGATAAAGAAATAGGACACAATGTGGCGGCAGTCTTCCAGTCGCTTGCGCTTGACGAGACGCTTCAGGAGTCGGAGCTTCTCCTTGTTGCTCCGAACTGCCTCAGGAAACCCGTCATACAGATGATAGAACAGGAAATAGAAAAAGCCAAAGCGGGCGAGGAAGCGTATATCGGAGTGAAGATAAACTCGCTCACTGATAAAGATATTATCGATAAACTCATAGAGGCTTCGAAAGCTGGCGTAAAAGTGGATATGATAATCCGCGGCATATGCTGTCTGAATCCCGGAATAAAGGACGAGACAGAAAATATCAGGGTCATAAGTATAGTAGGGCGTTTCCTTGAACATTCGCGCATATACATTTTCGGGAAAGGCAAAAATGAGAAGATGTATATCTCGTCCGCTGACTTTATGACGAGGAACACAGAGCGCAGGGTCGAGGTTGCCGTTCCGATATTTGATAAAGACGCGCACGACAAAATACGCTCTATGTTCAATACAATGCTTAAAGACAACTGCCAGGCGTGGGAGCTTCAGCCGGACGGAACATATATCCGCATAAAAAATGATGAAAAAGAGTTGAATTCACAGGAATTGTTTTGTAAGATTGCTTATGAGAACGCAAATGCGGATTCATCGGCATTTGCGGAGAAAGCGCCGCTTAAAAATGCAGCCAGCCAGCCGGCAGAGAATAAAACTGTCAGGGAAAGCATTTTTGCGAAGCTGTTCCGCAAGATCCGCCGTTGAGACGTGTGCATAAAAAACAGGAGGAATTTATTATGGGATGTTTTTATTGTGACGAGCACCATGAGGGACGCGAAGCGATCATGATCAAGGTAGGAGATATGAAAGCAGGTGTTTTATATCTTATGAAAGATCAGGCTCACAAAGGACGTGCCGTAGTTGCCCTTAAGAACCACAAAAAAGAATTATGCGAATGTACAGACAGCGAGCGCGCTGACTATATGGAAGATGTAGCGAGAGCTTCAGGCGCTATCAAAAAGCTCTGGGGCTGCACAAAAATAAATTTGGCTTCATTCGGAGATACAAATCCACATCTTCATTTCCATATCGTGCCGAAGTATGAGGGAGGCTTTGAATTCGGAGGAAGCTTCGCGATAACCAATCCGGAGCCGGTCCTTCTTTCGGACGCTGAATATGACGAGATGATAGCTGCTTTAAAGGCTGAGCTTGGATTATAAAAAGTAAAGAGATAATGGGGGAGTTTATATCCCCCGTTTTTAAGTTTATATAAAGTTTAAAAGGAGAAGCTGAAATGAAACCTTTCCAGATAGTACCGGCTATAAGTGAATTTACGGACTTTTCTGAGTTTGCGAAACAGGAAGGCCTGAATGAAAAGGATTTGATAATAACGAATGAATATATATACGCGCCGGCAAACGAAGGCTTAAATCTTCCGTGCCAGACATGCTTTATAGAAAAATACGGCACACAGGAGCCTACGGACGTTATGATAGACGCAATACTTGATGAGCTCAAAAAGATCGAGTTCGACAGAGTCATCGCTATCGGCGGCGGGTCTGTAATGGATATTTCAAAGCTTGTTTCCGTTGCTTCGGCTGAAGATACGGTAGACGACCTTTTCGCGGCGCCTGACGCTATTGTAAAGAGACATAAACTTTACTGCCTGCCGACGACATGCGGAACAGGAAGCGAGGTAACATGTCTTGTGAGCGTAAACAGAACGAGGCTTGGAACAAAGGTCGGCTTCGGCGTTCCGGATATGTTCGCGGATCACGCGGTCCTTATAAGCGGACTTCTGCAGAGCCTTCCGTATAAGGTCTTCGCGACGTCGTCTATAGACGCGATGGTGCATGCGCTTGAGTCATATCTTAGCCCCAATGCATGCGAGATGAGCAGAATGTTTTCGGAAAACGCCCTGAAGCTTATTCTTTCGGGCTGGATCAAAGCCGATAGAGAAGGGGGCGGTGAAGCGTGGAAGAAGTATGCGGCGCAGTTCCAGAGAGGTTCAAATTACGCCGGTATAGCGTTCGGATACGGCGGCTGCGCAGCCGTGCACGCCCTGGCTTATCCGCTTGGCGGAGTCCATCATGTTCCGCACGGACAGTCGAACCAGATGATGTTTGAGGCGGTAATGCGCAAATATAAAGCGAAAAAACCGGTCGGAAAGATAAACGATCTTGAAGAACTTTTGTCCGGAATACTTAGCTGCAGCCCGAAGGACGCGCTTGAGGAGCTGTACGCTCTTCTTCACAGAGTCCTTAAATGCGACGCGCTAAACGAACAGGGCGTTACATACGACGAGCTCCCGGTTTACGCCTCGACGGTTATTAAGACGCAGCAGAGGCTTCTTAACAACAATTATGTTGAACTGACCGAGGAAGATGTGCTGGAGATATATAAGAGCGCATTTTGACAGGCAAGAGGTGAAATGTTTTTGTAAAATTAAATTGGGATATAATGTTTCGGGATATGGGCGATGGCTCATATCCCGATTTTGAAAATCTACATTAAGGCATAAAAATGTGAAAAATATAAGATTTTATGTAAATCAAAAAACAGTATTATAAAAAAT
>DVOP01000022.1 GCA_018713465.1 Candidatus Alectryocaccobium stercorigallinarum
TGAAGATTTCGCCGGATGGCGAAATTTCCTATAAAGTAAAAAAATTAAGGCTGCCGCTTTACGGCAACCTTAAAATCTCTTTTATTTAGTACGTATACGGGTAATCATTTCAGGCAGCTTCTTCGCGCCCTCCGCGAATCTGCCCTCTGTTAATGTCCCTGTGATAAACCCAAACTCCCCGTCGATAACGCCGTCAATGAACGTTACGTCACCAAAAAGCTCCGTTACACGTTCTTTCATTTCCGCAGCCGTTCCCTTACATCTTACAAAGAAGCTGTTCTTAACGTTTTCATGCGGTATGAGTTCTATCTTTTCAGGACTCCATATCCTGTTCACCGTCTCATGGAGATGGCGCGCCATATCCACAACGTCTCCTACGACCGCGCTCGCCGTCGGCAGCTTTCCGGCTCCGCTTCCGTAGAACATAGAATCACCAAGCATATTGCCCTTTACGAATATGCCGTTGAAAACGTCTATTACTCCGTAAAGCGGATTTTCAGCGCCGATCATATACGGCGCTACCATAGCCGAAATACCGTCTGCGGTATTGCTGCTCGTCCCGAAGATCTTTATCCTCATTCCAAGCTTTTTCGCGTATTTAAAATCATCTGCGGTTATCTTAGTTATGCCCTCAGTATAGATATCGTTATAGTCCATCTGCCTGCCATACGCCACAGATGAAAGTATGGCTATCTTGCGGCACGGATCGTATCCCTCTATATCCGCTTCGGGATTCCTTTCGGCATAGCCCTTGTCCTGGGCCTCTTTCAGCACCGTGTCAAAATCAGCCCCCTCTGAATCCATCTTTGAAAGGATATAATTCGTAGTTCCGTTCATTATTCCGGTTATCTCTTCTATAACATCGCCGGTAAGCGAATTATAAAGAGCGCGTATAACAGGTATGCCTCCGCCACAGCTTGCTTCAAACATAAAGTTCACGCCATGCTCCTTAGCCGTCGACATCAGCTCGTATCCGCACGCAGCCACAAGCTCTTTATTTGACGTGCAGACATTCTTTCCCGCTTCAAGAGCCTGCTTCGTGAACTCATACGCGGGGTGGATCCCGCCCATAGTCTCTACAATAATGTCAACTTCATCGTCTGAAACTATCGTATTAAAATCATGAACAAGTATTTTCTGTACCGGATCGCCTTCGAATTCTCTCAGATCCAGCACATATTTTACTCTTATCTCGTCTCCGGCGTTCCCGCTCACTACCGCGTTGTTTCTGTTTATTACCTCAACGACACCGCTTCCTATGGTGCCGTATCCAAGCACTGCAACGTTGATCATTTTTCCTCCTGTATGTCTGTTATCAAGCCTTTTTAAACTTCCGGCTCTATAAGTCCGTATGAGCCGTCTTTTCTCTTATATACAACGTTTATTGAATCATTCTCCGCATTATTGAAAACAAAGAAATTATGGCCTAAAAGCTCCATCTGCACGCATGCGTCCTCCGGATACATCGGCTTAACGTCAAATTTCTTTATCCTTGTTATCTTAACGTTCTCTTCCTCAAGATAATCGTTCTCGATATAAGCTTTCTGCAGGTTTCCGCCGCCCTGATGTTTGTCTACGATCTTTCTCTTGTATTTTCTGAGCTGACGCTCGATGACTTCTTCAACGAGATCGATAGAAACATACATGTCGTTGCTTACCTGCTCCGAACGGATTATATTTCCCTTTACCGGTATCGTTACTTCTATCTTCTGTCTTTCTTTTTCAACGCTGAGCGTCACCTGTATTTCCGTAGACGGTGTAAAATAACGGCTGAGCTTTCCGATCTTCTCATTAACTGCCTTCTTAAGTCCGTCCGTAAGTTCAATATTCTTTCCACTGATGATAATATTCATATGCCAACTCCTTTGCGGTATACTAGATTAAGTTAAATATTTTTGCAGGAGGCATCCGCAGCCTTGGTACTTCACGAATGCTGCTGCATGAGTGTTAGTACCATTAGGCGAGGACTAAGCGCAAGCGGCCTCCGAAAAAACTATTTAACTTATCATGATTATACCTTTTTTACTTTACTTTTGTAAATAATCTCCGCGCATTTTCATTCGTTATCCTTATGACCTCGTCCGCGGAAATATCTTTTATCTGCGCGACACGCTCCGCCACATAAGGAATATACAGCGAGCAGTTCCTCTTTCCCCTGTACGGCACCGGCGCAAGATACGGGCAGTCCGTTTCCAGAAGAATGTTCGACATCGGAATATATTCCAGCGTCTCGACAAGCTTTCTCGCATTTTTAAACGTAGCCACGCCGCCTATCCCGAAATATAAGCCCATATCCAAAAAGAGCTTCGCCATCTCCCTTGAATATGAATAACAGTGCATGACTGCTCCGATATCGCCTGCATGACTGCCTTTGACTATATTCAGCGTATCCTCGGCCGCGTCTCTGCTGTGTATTATGAGCGGAAGGCCTTTATCTCCCGCAAGCCCTATAAAACGCTCAAACCACGTCCTCTGCTCTTCCTTATTGTCGTCATGCCAGTAATAATCCAGCCCGACCTCTCCGACAGCCGCAGTCTTCTCATCATCGCAGAGCGCTGATATCCTCTTAAATACATCTTCATTCATATTTCCGACGTCGTCAGGGTGAACGCCTGTTGCTGCGTATATAAACGGATATTTCTTTGCGAGCTCCATCGTCTTTTCGATACTGTCCACAGAAGACGAAGCGTTTATAACGCAGCATATGCCGTTCTCTGGAAACGATGACAAAAGCGCGTCCCTGTCGTCGTCAAACGCGCTGTCGTCATAATGCGCATGCGTTTCGAAAATCATTTCCGTATTCATGCTATGCCTGCCCCTGACGGCATTTCTCGTTCCGGAACCATAAGACTCAGATTACCTTCGGCGTCCTCGGCGCACAGCAGCATTCCTTCTGAAAGCACGCCCGCCAGCTTAGCCGGTTTTAAGTTCACAAGCACCATGACTTTCTTGCCGACCATTTCTTCGGGCTTGTAGTGCTGCTTTATACCAGAGACTATCTGTTTTACCTGATTTCCTATCTTCACTTTCGAGCAGAGCAGCTTTTTGGATTTCTTCACTTCCTCGCACTCGATTATCTCGCCTACTGCGAACTGCATTTTTTCGAAATCCTCGAAGGTTATCTCATCTTTCAGCTCAAGCTCTATCCCGCTTTCTTCGGCCTGTTCACCGGCAGATGCGCCTGCGGCCGCGGCCTGCGCTTCGCTTATCTTCTGCGCTTTTTCCAGCACTTCTGCCATATCGAGCCTTGCGAACAATATCTCCGGTTTATCCGTTACTTTATTTCCGTCCGGATACAGTCCGAATTTATCTATATCTTCATAATCTCTTGCAGACGTATTGAGCTGCGCCATTATCTTGCCCGTTGTTTCAGGCATGAACGGCTCAAGGAGCGACGCCCCTATAGTTATACTCTCCGTCAGGTTATAAAGCACCGTTGCGAGACGGTCCTGCCTGCTCTCGTCCTTCGCAAGCACCCACGGCATAGTCTCGTCGATATATTTATTACATCTTCTGAAAAGATTGAATATTTCAGTAAGCGCGTCTGCCGCGCGAAGCTCGTCCATTTTTCCGACAACTTTTGCGGCTGTTCCGGTAACCACGGCCTTCAGGTCGTCGTCTACGGCTTCAGCAGCTTTTTTGTCGCATACCACGCCGCCAAAATACTTATTTGTCATCGAGATAGTACGGTTTACAAGGTTTCCGAGTATATTCGCAAGGTCGGAATTCATTCTCTCGACCATAAGCTCCCAGCTGATGACTCCGTCGTTTTCAAACGGCATTTCATGTATAACAAAATATCTTACCGCGTCTACTCCGAACACATCAGCGAGGTCGTCGGCATACAGCACGTTTCCTTTTGACTTGCTCATCTTGCCCTCGCCCTGAAGGAGCCACGGGTGTCCGAATACCTGCTTCGGAAGCGGAAGTCCGAGCGCCATCAGGAATATTGGCCAGTATATCGTATGGAATCTTACGATATCCTTTCCAATAAGATGAAGATCCGCTGGCCAGTATTTTTTAAACTGCTCCGTAGAATCGCCGTCGCAATCATATCCTATTCCGGTAATATAGTTCGTAAGCGCGTCGAGCCATACATAAACGACATGGCCCGGCTCGAAATCTACCGGTATTCCCCACTTGAACGTACTTCTGGAAACACACAGATCCTGAAGTCCCGGAAGCAGGAAGTTGTTCATCATTTCATTTTTTCTCGATACCGGCTGTATAAATTCAGGGTGCGAATTTATATGATCTATAAGCTTCTGAGCGTATTTGCTCATCTTAAAGAAATACGCCGACTCCTTTGTATATACTACCTCCCTGCCGCAGTCCGGACATTTCCCGTCCACGAGCTGGGACTGTGTATAAAACGACTCGCACGGAGTACAGTAAAGGCCTTCATAATAACCCTTATATATATCTCCGTTCTCATACATTTTTTTGAATATCTTCTGGACCTGCTTCACATGGTCCTCGTCTGTCGTCCTGATGAATTTATCGTATGACGTATTCATCAGATCCCATATCTTCTTTATCTCGCCCGCGACATTATCGACAAATGTCTTAGGATCTGTTCCGGCGTCCTGCGCTTTCAGCTCTATTTTCTGTCCGTGCTCGTCCGTCCCGGTCTGGAAGAAAACGTCGTAGCCCTGCATTCTCCTGAACCTCGCGATACAGTCTGCAAGGACTATCTCATATGTATTTCCTATATGCGGCTTGCCTGAAGCATAGGCGATAGCCGTAGTGATATAGTATTTCTCCCGTCTTTTTTCCATAAGCCTGTATTCTCCGTTCTATGTTGATCAGATGTTAAAAAGCTCCGCTAATTTTCCTTCGTTGAGCTCGGTCCCTATAACGCATATCCTGCCAGTGAACTCCGCTTCTCCCGGTCTGACTTCTGCCTCGCCCGGAACCATGTCGAAATATTCCCAGCTTCCGTCTTCAAGAGCGACTATTCCCTTCGCGCGCAGTATCATTCCGTATTCATCGCTGCTGCTTAAAGTCTCGACGATATTTTTTATCTCGCCAAGCGGATATTTCCTTGCCGTCTCATGACCCCAGCTTGTAAATACCTCATCGGCATGATGATGGTGATGGTCATGTCCGCAGCCACAGTGCCCGTCATGCTCGTGGTGATGGTCGTGGTCATGTCCGCAGCAGCAGTGTTCGTCATGCTCGTGGTGATGATGTTCATGGTCATGTCCGCAGCCGCAGTGCTCGTCATGCTCGTGATGATGATGTTCATGGTCGTGTCCGCAGCAGCAATGCTCATCATGCTCATGATGGTGTTCATGATGGCCGTGCTCCATTTCCTCCATCATCTGCTTTGCAAGATCCTCGCCGCCTTCTTCCATAACTTTGATAAGCTTTCCTGCACCGAGCTCTTCAATAGGCGTAGTAACTATCGTTACGTTCGGGTTATGCTCCCTAATAAGAGCCACCGCTTCGTCTACCTTTGCCTTATCAGCTTTTGGGAGATCCGTCCTTGAGAGGATTATCGTTCCGGCTGATTCTATCTGGTCGGTGTAAAATTCGCCGAAATTTTTCAGATGTATCTTGCACTTCATTACGTCTACAACGGCCGCCGCACAGTTTATCTTAACGTCCTGCTTTATTTCTTTTTCGGCGTTCTGTACCGCCTTTATAACGTCTGACAGCTTACCTACCCCCGACGGTTCGATTATTACCCTGTCTGGAGAATATTTTTCGATGACTTCCTGAAGAGCCGCTCCGAAGTCGCCTACGAGCGAGCAGCATATGCAGCCGGAATTCATCTCACGTATCTCTATACCAGTGGACTTTAAAAAACCGCTGTCGATACCTATCTCACCGAATTCATTCTCGATAAGTATCACCTTTTCGTCCTGAAGCTTTTCTTTCAGGAGCTTTGCTATAAGCGTCGTTTTTCCCGCTCCCAAAAAACCCGAAATTATGTCGATCTTTACCATTTTTTAAACACTTCCTTTTAATAATTATATGTCGCCACTACTTTTTCAAAATGCTGATAATCTACAGGGTTATCCCAGTCGCCTCCCCATGTCCAGCCTCTTTCCGCAAAGAGCTTGTAGCACAGGTCGTCGTGATTTATCATATGTCTTTCGTACGCGTCCGGCGCTTCCCTATCAAGATATTTTTCCACTTCGGGGTCCGACCACGTAAGCTCTCCGTTTTCATTATATAAAACATACGGATTGTTCAACGGATTGATATCTATCGCGCAGCCGCCGGCGTGATTTGACAGCGACGTTCCTCCGGTGACCGCCCTATAGTTAAACGCGGACGTATTGTTGTCTGCTATTGAAGCGTTGTCGTCCGCATTATAATCATCTATCAGATACATTTTTTCTATCTGATATCTGTTTTCGAAAAGTATCCTGAATATCTCGCATACCTCATCGGCAAGCAGTGTATTTACCATCAGCTCCCCGACGTATACCTTCCCGTCAAAGCCATAATGCAGCAGCTTTAAATACCGCAGGTCTTCCCTCGGAACGGTGCAGTAAGTCTTATACGACTTATCGTCTCCGTATATCCTTGCAAAAAGTTCGTCTGAAATTTCATAGCTTTTAAAATAACGGCCTAAGTCGTTAAAGTCTACGGCCTCGTCAAAAATAACGTCTCCGGCTTTATAGCCTTCAAGTCCGTCAAGATACCTGATCTCAGGGCTTGGAGTCGGCGTCAGGACCGTCGGCTTTGTATCCTGAGAACTGCTTTTTTCTTCGTCTGCACCGGTATTTTCTTCCACGGAGGATATTCCAGCGCTTTCTTCAGATACCGACGATACGCCGGACTGCTCTTTATCCTGCGTACCTGCCGCCGAACATGCCGCGCCTGCAAGCGTAAGGGCGGCCACGGCTGTAAGTATCTCTTTTTTTCGCATAAATTTCATGTTTTATCTTCCGTATATCTCAATTTCGGAAATGCATGTGTCGTCCCATTCCGAACCCTCATATACGCTGTCGATGGTTATATATACGGTCGAAGCCGTAACGTCCTGCGACAGCCGCATACAATATTCGGTCTGTTCGTCCGGGAATTCCACAGTGAAGCGTTCGTTGCCGACAATAACCGTCAGCTCTTTCGGGCGGTTGTTCTTATCGTAATTTTCCTCATTGCGCCAGTTTCCGAGCTTGAAATTTATAAAGCGGATATTGTATTCCTTCGCGAGAACGATATAAAGCGCCTCGCCTTCTCCGTTTCCGTCGACGCCCTCCTGCCAGGAGGTTATTTCATCTCCGTCTACGGCAGAGGCCGCGCTGTTGTCGATACCCTCCTGCACTATCTCCGAGGTCGCGTTGGCTCTTTCAATATCTACGGGCGAATATCCGTTAGTGCTCACGTCGGCAGCTTCGGTCACAGACGCCGTAATTTCCGGTTCCGGCTCTTCCGTCGGCGTAGGCGTAGGAGTTGCCGTAGGGGTAGGCGTCGCGCTCGGCGTAGCCGTAGGAGTCGGAGTAGCCGTTGCAGTTGCAAGCGGCGTTGGCGTTGCCGACGGCGTGAGCTTGACTTCATGGTTTTCTGAGCTTTCAGTAGAAGACGGCTCTTGCTGTCTGTTATTTATATAGTTGTTGAACAGGATAAACGCAGCGATTCCCGCCGCCGCTATGATAGCCGCGATTATCACGCCAATCATTATCGTTTTCCTGGTCTGTCTTTCCTGTTCCTCGCGTCTTGCTTCTTCTCTTCTCGCGCGGCGTCTCTGCTCTTCCCTTATCCGCCTTTCTTCCTGGAGCCGCTCTTCTTCCCGAAGCATTTCCTCTTCAAGCGAGCTTTTCTCGTTTAATATCTTCTCATAATCAAAATCGTTGTCGTTGATTATCTTCGTCTCGTCATTATCTGTGCCGCCGAAGCTTTCAAGCCTTGTTCCGCACTTTGAGCAGAACAACGCGTTATCATCATTTTTATAACCACACTTTGGACACCACATAAAATTGCCCCCTGTTCTTTTGTTCACATAAGGATCAGCAGCAATTCTCCGGCAGATAATAATCCTGACCGCGCATTATTATCTTCGGCCCGCCGTTTCCCTCTATGTATTCCTTAGTTATAACCACCTGACCGATATTGTCGTCCTTTGGCACTTCATACATTATATCGAGCATATATTCTTCAAGTATCGTCCTCAGCGCCCTTGCTCCGGTATCGACCTTAAGCGCTTTTTTCGCTATGGCCTTAAGCGCTTCTTCTTCAAAAGTAAGCTTCACTTCGTCCATTTCAAGCAGCTTTTCATACTGCTTAAGTATGGCGTTTCTCGGTTCCTTAAGTATCGTTACAAGCATATCCTCGTCAAGGCTCTGAAGCACTGTAAGCACCGGAAGACGTCCCAAAAACTCAGGTATCATTCCGAATGCGCGCAGATCCTCCCAGTTTGCCTTCATAAGTATATTTTTATCGTTTTTATCTTTATCCTTTAATTCAGCCTGAAAGCCTATCCCGGCGCGCTTGTTGAGACGTTCTTTTACTATCTCGTCCAGACCGGAAAAAGCTCCGCCGCATATGAATAGGATATTTTTCGTATCGACCGTCGTCATCGGCACCATAGCGTTTTTGCTCGACGCTCCGACCGGAACCTCGACCTCGCTTCCCTCGAGCAGCTTAAGAAGTCCCTGCTGTACGGCTTCTCCGCTGACGTCGCGCTGGTTTGTGTTTTTCTTTTTGGCGAGCTTATCTATCTCGTCAATAAAAACGATACCCTGCTGCGCCCTTTCCACGTCATTGTCGGCCGACGCGAGCAGCTTGCTTATAACGCTCTCCACATCGTCGCCGATATATCCGGCCTCCGTAAGGGAGGTAGCGTCCGTTATTGCCAGAGGCACGTTAAGTATCCGCGCGAGAGTCTGCACAAGATATGTCTTTCCGCTTCCGGTAGGGCCTATCATAAGCATATTGGATTTCTGTATCTCAACTTCATTTTTATCGGTTGAAAGTATCCTCTTATAATGGTTATATACCGCTACGGAAATAACCTTCTTAGCCTGCTCCTGCCCTATGACATAATCGTCCAGCCGAGCCTTTATTTTGTGCGGCGCCGGAATATTTGAAAGCTCAAGCTTGGGCATTTCCGCTTTGGGCTTCTCTTTTTTCTTTTTGACCTGCTGCCGCCTCGGTATCTGAACTGAGCTTATCATGTCCTCAAGATTCATATCCGCCGGAAAATGCGTCATCACCTCAGATAAGTTTATCGGGCTTTTTTGCATAGCGTCGACGCTTTTCTGCATGCAGTCGTGGCAGACATGCATGTTATACCCGATATTTATAAGCTTTCCCGCCTTGCTCTCCGGCCGCCTGCACATAAAGCAGACCTTTTCATATTCATCGTCTTTGTTTTCGGCGTCGGTATTTTCTTCAACCCCAGTATTCTCAGGAACGTCTGTATTCTGCTCCTGATGGCTGAGCTTATCTAAATCATCAGACATCTTCGGTATTCCCCTTTTTCATCTTCGAGTCACTGAACAAAGGCTTTGTATTATTGCTTTCACCTATAGCGGCTTTATATATGCTTTCAAGCTCAAGATCGAGGCTGTAGCTGTCCTCAGCGCACTGCAAAAGCGCCTGTTCTATCTTAGGCATGTCAGGATGGTTCCTCTTGTACATTATCTTGTGCTCAAGGCTCGCCCACCAGTTCATGGCGGTCGTCCTGAACTGGACCTCGACCGTCATAAGCTTTTTATGGTCATGCAGGAAAATCGGAACCGCTATGATAAGATGAAGGCTCCTGTAGCCGTTTGCTTTCGGCTCTTTTATATAATCCTTCTTCTCTATCAATATTACGTCGTCCTGCATAAGAAGCGAGTCCGCGAGAAGATATATATCGGACGGGAACGTGCATATTATCCTTATGCCCGCGACGTCGTCAAGGCAGCGCTCAATGTTTTCAAGCGTAAGCGTATACCCTTTTTTGGCGAGCTTTCCGCTTATGCTTTCACGCGATTTAAGCCTGCTTTTTATATCCTCTATCGGATTTCTGTCAAATTTAAGCGACAGTTCCTCCCTCAGCACCCTGAACTTGGTCTCGACCTCCATCATGGCACAGCGGTAATACGCCATAAGCTCATTCGTAGGTTCATTGTTTTCGGTAAACCAGTTCTTGCGCTCTTCCGCTATTTTTCCGTTTAATTCTACGTTGATTTCTTCCAAAAAACTATTCCTTACCCTTTAATTTAATTCAACCATACTTAGTTGCCCTGCGTTTTTAATACCGCGGCGTTACTTGCACATTCCTTCTACTATAGACGGAATAGCCTTTATTGCCTCCGGAATCTTCGACGGATCCTTTCCGCCGGCAGAAGCCATATTCGGGCGTCCGCCGCCGCCTCCTCCGACGATCGCAGCAACAGCCTTTACTATGTTTCCGGCATGCGCCCCGCTCTTTACAGCATCGTCAGAAGCAAAGGCGCACAGGTTTACTTTTCCGTCTTTCGCCGAAGCCAAAACTATTACGCCGCCTCCGAGCTTTTCTTTAAGCTCGTCGCCCAACGTGCGCAGCGAATTCATATCCTGATCCGGTATCTGCGCCGCAAGCACCTTTATTCCCTTTACTTCCGTTACTGAATCCATTACGTCGGAAGCCGCCTCTTTGGCAAGCTTGTTCTTCAGGGATTCATTTTCGGAACTAAGCGCCTTATTCTCCGCAAGCAGATGTTTTATCTTGTTTTCCAGCTCATCCGCGGTCGTCTTTAAAAGAGCCGCGCTGCTGTGCAGTTTTTCTTCCTCTTTTTCATAAAACTCAATAACGGCGCGTCCGGTTAAAGCCTCTATACGCCTTACTCCGGAAGCTATGCCCGTTTCTGAGATTATCTTGAAAGGTCCTATCTGGGCGGTATTGCTTACATGCGTTCCGCCGCAGAGCTCTATGGAATAATCGCCCATATTTACAACGCGCACGGTATCGCCGTATTTCTCGCCGAACAGCGCCATCGCGCCTGTCTTCTTCGCGTCTTCAAGGCTCATTACGTCTGTTCTTACAGTATAATGGCTGTCTATTGCGTCGTTTACGAGCTTTTCGACCGCGCGTATCTCATCGGTCGTCATCGGCTGGAAATGTGAAAAGTCAAAACGCAGCCTGTCGCTTGTAACGAGCGAGCCCTTCTGCTCGACGTGAGTTCCAAGAACGCTCTTGAGCGCTTTCTGAAGCAGGTGAGTCGCCGAATGGTTCTTGCATGTGTCGGCTCTCTTAGACGCGTCGACCTTGAATTCCGCCATATCTCCGACTTTTATTATGCCCGATCTTACGATACCGACGTGACCTACCCTGCCTCCGCGCAGATGTATCGCCTCTTTTACCTCGAAGCTTCCGTCCTTAGTTACGATAAGTCCGGTGTCGCTCTCCTGTCCGCCCATCGTAGCGTAGAACGGAGTCTTGTCAGCGACAACGGTACCCTCTTCGCCCTCTCCGAGCGATTCTCTTAAATCATCTTTATCTGTAAGAACGAGTATCTTAGCCTCGTTATCCAGCGAATCGTATCCTACGAATTCAGATGTGATGGCGGGATCTATCTTGTCGTAAACTGTAGCGTCCGCGCCCATATAGTTCGTTACATCGCGCGCGTCGCGGGCCATATCCTGCTGGCGTTTCATAGCGGCCTTAAAGCCGTCTTCGTCTATCGAATATCCCTTTTCCTCAAGTATCTCTTTTGTAAGATCGAACGGGAAGCCGTATGTATCGTACAGTCTGAACGCGTCCTCACCGCTTAAGCGTTTCTCGCCCGCTTTTGCCATCTTGTCCTCAAGCTCGGAAAGTATCTTAAGACCCTGGTCTATGGTCTTGTTGAACTGGCTCTCCTCGTTTTTAAGCACCTGATAGATAAAGTCGCGTTTTTCATCGAGCTCCGGATAGCCGTCCTTACTTCCCTCGATAACTGTTCCCGAAAGATCCGCAAGGAAAAGATGATCTATGCCGAGCATGCGTCCGTGCCTTGCCGCGCGGCGGATTATCTTTCTTAAAACATAGCCGCGCCCCTCGTTCGACGGCATAATGCCGTCCGAGATCATAAACGTTGCCGAACGGATATGATCTGTTATAAGGCGGATAGAGACGTCCCACTCATATTTTTCATGGTATGTCTTTCCTGCAACCCTGCACACTTCGTTCCTGAGCGCCTGGATAGTGTCGACGTCGAAGATAGAATCCACGTCCTGAACGACTACCGCAAGCCTCTCAAGACCCATTCCGGTATCTATGTTCTTATTTTTTAATTCCGTATAGTTGCCGTGCCCGTCGTTGTCGAACTGTGTGAACACGTTGTTCCATACTTCTATATATCTGTCGCAGTCGCAGCCTACAGTACAGTCAGGCTTGCCGCAGCCGTATTTCTCGCCGCGGTCATAATATATCTCCGAACACGGACCGCACGGACCGCTGCCGTGCTCCCAGAAGTTGTCTTCTTTACCGAAGCGGAATATACGCTCCTTAGCTATTCCGATATCCTTGTTCCATATATTGAACGCCTCGTCGTCCTCGAGATAAACAGACGGATAAAGCCTGTTCGGATCGAGTCCTACGACCTTTGTCAAAAACTCCCACGACCATGCAATAGCTTCTTTTTTGAAATAATCCCCGAAGGAAAAGTTTCCGAGCATTTCAAAAAACGTGCCGTGGCGCGCTGTTTTCCCGACGTTCTCAATGTCTCCCGTCCTTATGCACTTCTGGCATGTCGCCACTCGCCTGCACGGCGGTATCTCCGCCCCCGTAAAATACGGCTTCAAAGGTGCCATGCCCGCGTTTATCAAAAGAAGGCTGTTATCGTTCTGAGGTATCAGTGAAAAGCTTTTCATCACGAGATGCCCCTTGCTCGCAAAAAAATCAAGGAACATTTTTCTCAATTCGTTTACTCCGTACTTAGTCATTTCAATTCTCCTGTCCACCGGCTAATTTTAACCGGTTATGTTTAATGATTATTTTGTATAATCATTTTAATATAATCTTTTTAAAATTCTTCTTTCCTTTTTTTAGAAGTATGCCGTCGCCTCTTAATCTCTCAACTTCAACTACAGCCTTAACGTCCGTCACCTTTTCGCCGTCGATCGAAACGCCGCCCTGTTCTATTGCGCGTCTTCCCTCCGAACGTGTGGAAGCAAGCTCTGCCGCGACAAGAAGAGAAATAACGTCGAACGCGCCGTCTTTAGCGTCCGCCTCGCTTAATTCCACCTTGGGCGTATCTTCGCTGTTTCCGCCGCCCGCGAAAAGTGCCTTGGCCGCAGACTGGGCTTTCTTAGCTTCCTCCTCGCCGTGAACGAGGCCTGTAAGCTCATACGCCAATATCTCTTTTGCGGTATTTAACTGGCTGCCCTCCCATTTTTCCATTTCATTTATCTGTTCAAGCGGAAGGAAAGTAAGCATTTTAATGCATTTTAAAACGTCGGCGTCATCGACATTTCTCCAATACTGATAGAAATCGTACGGCGGCGTCTTATTCGGATCAAGCCATACAGCTCCTGCCGCGGTCTTGCCCATCTTCTTGCCTTCGGAATTCATAAGCAGGGTTATAGTCATCGCGTACGCGTCCCTTTTACCCAGCTTACGTCTTATGAGGTCGGTTCCGCCGAGCATATTGCTCCACTGATCGTCTCCTCCGAACTGGAGATTGCAGCCGTAGCGTTTGTAAAGCTCAAGGAAATCATAGCTCTGCATAAGCATATAGTTGAACTCAAGGAATGTAAGTCCCTTTTCCATACGCTGCTTATAGCACTCCGCCCTGAGCATCTGGTTAACGGAAAAGCATGAGCCGATCTCTCTTATAAAATCGATATAATTCAGATCCAGGAGCCAGTCCGCATTGTCGACCATCATGGCTTTTCCCTCGCCGAATTCAATAAAACGGCTTATCTGTTTACGGAAGCAGTCCACGTTGTGCTGGATAGTTTCACGCGTCATCATCTTTCTCAGATCCGTACGACCCGAAGGATCGCCTATCGTCGCCGTTCCTCCGCCTAAAAGAGCGATAGGGCGGTTCCCCGCCATCTGAAGTCTTTTCATAAGGCAGAGCGCCATAAAGTGACCTACATGCAGGCTGTCGGCCGTCGGGTCAAAGCCGATATAAAACACGGCGTTTCCACCGTCGATAAGCTCTTTTACTTTTTCCTCGTCTGTTACCTGCGCGATAAGTCCTCTCGCGACTAATTCATCATATATCTTCACAGTATTTCCTCCCGTTATTTTCAAGCATACAGAT
>DVOP01000023.1 GCA_018713465.1 Candidatus Alectryocaccobium stercorigallinarum
TGGTATAGTAGGGGAAGAGACAAGTTAAAAATTTAACAAACTGCTCAAAAAGCTATTTACAGCTATGAAAATTAAGGAGGAACAAGAAATGAAAGTTGGTGTTATCGGAGCGGGTACTATGGGATCCGGAATTGCTCAGACATTTGCGCAGACAGACGGATATGAGGTATGTCTTTGCGATATCAATGAGGAATTCGCTGCAAACGGCAAGAAGAAGATCGAAGCGGCGCTGAGCAAACGTGTTGCGAAGGGCAAAATGGAACAGTCCAAGGCAGATGAGATCCTTTCAAAGATCACGACAGGCGTAAAGGATATCTGCACTGACTGCGATCTTATAGTAGAAGCGGCTATCGAAAATGTCGATATCAAAAAACAGACATTTAAAGAACTCAACGCTATCTGCAAGCCCGAATGTATTTTTGCTACAAATACATCATCGCTTTCTATTACTGAAATAGATCTTGGGGTAGGACGTCCGCTTATCGGAATGCATTTCTTCAATCCGGCGCCGGTAATGAAGCTTATAGAGGTTACGGCGGGACTCAACACCCCTGAAGAGATCGTAAACAGGATAATCGAGATATCAAAGGAAATCGGAAAGGTTCCGGTAAGAGTAAATGATTCCGCCGGATTCGTAGTAAACAGGATACTTATTCCCGAGATCAACGAAGCTATCGGAATATATGCAGACGGCGTTGCGAGTGCTGAAGATATTGATATAGCAATGCAGCTTGGAGCAAACCACCCGATGGGACCGCTCGCTACGGGCGACCTTGTAGGACTTGACGTGTGCCTCGCTATTATGGAAACTCTTTTCCACGAGTCCGGTGATCCGAAATACCGTCCGCACCCGCTTCTTCGCAAGATGGTACGCGGAGGCAAGCTCGGACGCAAGACCGGAGAGGGCTTCTTCAAATACGATAAATAAAGCGCTTCTGTGCGGCGTATGACGCGGAAAAATTAATGTTTATATTAAATCGGGATCCGTTTTGCGCGGGTTCCGATTTTTTTAGTTGCTTTAGATAAAAAAATAATGTATAATGGGCAATGCAGTCAAAACATAATATGGTTATATATGTCGCAGATGTCCGTGTTTGACCGGTTCTCTGCGGTCTATATATAAATAAGCCGGAATAGCACAGTCGGTAGTGCACTTCACTCGTAATGAAGGGGTCGTCAGTTCAAGTCTGATTTCCGGCTTTATTTTTTACACTATTATGCAATTTTTAAAGTCAAAACTTGCATTTTTTAAAAACGGTGTTTATAATATGTACGCAAAGGAGTGGAGATATGGAATACGATGTTAGAGAAAATGAAATAAATAAACTTGTAGAATTCAGCCGCATGTCCGGAAAGATCGATAAAAAGCTCTATGCGGAATATGATGTTAAGCAGGGACTGCGTGATTCTACAGGAAAGGGCGTACTTACAGGCCTTACAGAAATATCAGATGTAATGGGCGTTTCCGCTGACAGCAAGGGCCATATAATCCCGATCGACGGAAAGCTTTACTATCAGGGATATGACGTTGAAGATCTTGTAAAAGGCTTTAACGGAAAAAGATTCGGATTTGAGGAAATAATATTCCTTTTACTGTTCGGAAAGCTTCCGAATAAAGACGAGCTGGATAATTTCATCGAGCTTCTTGCAAGCTTCAGGGAGCTTCCGGAGGAATTTACAAGAGATGTAATAATGAGGGCGCCGAGCCTCAACCTTATGAATTCGCTTCAGAAGTGCGTGCTTACGCTTTATTCTTACGACGACGACGCGGAGGATATAGGCATACCGAACGTGCTCAGACAGAGCCTCAGCATTATATCAAAATTACCTTTGATATCCGTATACAGCTACAGGACATACCGCCATTATCACAGGGGAGACAACCTTTATATAAGGAATCCGCAGCCGGATCTTTCACTTGCGGAAAACCTGCTCCAAATGCTTCATAAAAACGGAAAATACACTGAGCTTGAGGCAAAGGTCCTTGACGTCGCGCTCGTCCTTCACGCTGATCACGGTGGCGGAAACAACTCTACATTTACTACGCACGTTGTTTCTTCTTCGGGAACGGATACATATTCGGCTGTATCGGCTTCGCTTGGTTCTCTTAAAGGATTCAAGCACGGCGGCGCTAACCTTAAAGTCCAGGATATGTTCGAGGATATTAAGGGACATGTTTCGAACTGGAAAGACGAGGGAGCTATAAAAGATTATCTCGTCAAGATACTGAAAAAAGAGACTTTTGACAAAGCCGGACTTATTTATGGTATCGGACACGCCGTATATTCGCTTTCTGATCCGAGAGCGGTCATCTTGAAAGAATTCGGAAGAAAACTTTCAATCGAGCAGAACTGTGAAGAGGAATTCAATTTCTACGAGAGAGTAGAAAATATCGGAAAAGAACTCGTAATGGAGAGCAGACAGTTGAATAAGCCGATGTGCGCGAACGTGGATTTCTACAGCGGATTTGTTTATACTATGCTCGGCCTTCCGAAGGAACTGTTCACGCCGATATTTGCTATCTCAAGGATAAGCGGCTGGTCGGCTCACAGGATAGAGGAGCTTGTAAACGCCGGAAAGATAATCCGTCCTGCATACAAGTACGTCGGACAGCACAAAGAATATATATCAAGAGAAGACAGATAATATTTAAGCTGCGGAAATGTTCCGCAGCTTTTGTAATATCTTGTATTCGGGACTATTTAAACGGCGGGTTTTTTAAGTGATAAGATTTATGTGCGAACATATGCCGTTTATCTGTTTGTGACGGTCTCGGGGTAAAGGTCATGCTGCGAAAGGCGCGTCCATGCGGCCTGTTCCCACGGAGTTCCGGGCTTTCCGTAGTTGCAGTACGGGTCTATCGAAATGCCGCCGCGCGGCAGGAATTTTCCCCATACCTCTATATATTTCGGCTCTAACAGTTTGATAAGGTCTTTCATTATTATATTGACGCAGTCCTCGTGGAAATCGCCGTGGTTCCTGAAAGAAAACAAATAGAGCTTTAATGATTTGCTTTCCACAAGATATTTGTCGGGCACGTATGAAATGTATATCGTAGCGAAATCGGGCTGTCCTGTGATAGGGCAGAGACTCGTAAATTCCGGACAGTTGAATTTTACAAAATAGTCGTTATCCGGGTGTTTGTTTGAAAACTTTTCGAGCGCTTCGGGAGCGTAATCCATAGAATATGTCACCGAATGGTCGCCCAATTTTGTGAGATTTTCTTTTTCTCGCATATATTACTCCGTTCCGCCGCCGTTTAGGCGGCTTTTGTTTTAGTTTTGTTCGTTTTGATTTGTTATGATTTAAAGTCATTTAAGCGCGGGATCGCTCACGCCGTTTGCTTCAAAAGCGGCGGCACGGTCAAGGCATGTCGCGCATTTGCCGCATGGCTTATCTTTACCTTCGTAGCATGACCATGTAAGTTCATATGGTACGTTAAGTGAAAGGCCGAGTTTTACGATATCGGCTTTTTTCATGTTTACAAATGGCGCTTCGATGTGGAGCTGCTTTCCGGAACCTTCATATATCGCTTCGTTCATAGCCTTATTGAAGGCGGGAGAGCAGTCGGGATAAGCGCAGCCGGCGGAATCGTCCGCGTGGGCTCCGTAGTATATAATGCCGCAGTCTTTGCTTAAGGCTATGCTGGCGGCGGTTGAGAGGAAAAGTCCGTTTCTGAAAGGAACATAGGTGCTTACCGGTCTTTCGCCTCCGGTTTTTTGTATCTGCTCCGCGTAGCTTTCTTCAGGGATTTCTTCCGTAGACTGTTTTAATAAGGAGCAGTTGCTGTGTTCAAATATTTTTGCAAGGTCGAGCGATAAAAGCTCTACGCCGTAATATTTAGCGACGTCCTTTGCGGCTTTTATTTCTTTATCATGCTTCTGCCCGTATGAAACGGTGAGCGCGACGACGTTGTTTGCGCCGTATTTATCAACTGCAAGCCCGAGAGCGGTCGTAGAATCGACTCCGCCGCTTGCCAAAACAAGTGCCTTCATATTTTCTCCTTTCGCTTGAAAAGTATACTTTATAAAAGTTGTGTTATTTAAGATATAATTGCAGACTGGAGTCGGTTTTGAATTTGCCGCGCAGCTCTGCGGTAAAGGTGCGCGCGTTTTCTTTTTTTATGCCGCGCGCCGAAACGCAGCTGTGATATCCTTCGATACATACGGCGACGTCTTCGCTTCCCGTTATTTCAGAGATGATATCCGCGATATCTTTTCCGATACGTTCCTGAAGCTGTAGCCTGCGGGCAGCCATGTCAGATATGCGGGCTATCTTTGAAAGTCCTATTACTTTTCCGTTCGGTATATACGCTACGGTAGCTTTCATATCGTACATAAGCGCGATGTGGTGCTCGCAGTATGAAAAGATATCTATGTCTTTCATTACGACCACCTGTCCGAAATCTGCCCCGTCAAAGCCGTCTTCGAAAGTTTTATCGAACATTTCGGCGATTTCGTGATTTGTATAATTCATGCCGGCGAAGACTTCTTCGTACATCTTCGCTACGCGCTTTGGCGTGTCCTTTAAACCCTCGCGTTCCGGGTCGTCGCCCAAAGCGACGAGTATTCCTTTTATATGTTCTTCGATTGCCTTAGTATCTATCATCTTATACGCCTCTTTTATCGGGTTTCCATATGAATTTATGCATTTGAAGCTGCAGACGGACCTTATTCAGTTTATGCTCCGCCATATAACTTACGATATCGGAGGGCTCGAGCTGCCCGAATGCGGGGCTGAAATAGACATGGCATTTATCGGCCAGGCCGTATTTTTCGATTATTTCACACGCCCTGTCCAAATCCTCAGTTGAGCCTGCAACGAATTTAACCGTATCCTCAGATTTGAGAAGCTCCATGTTTGACGGCAGCATTTTATCCTCCATGCCGCTAGAGGGAAGCTTGTAGTCCATCGTAAATACGGGTCTGTCCGCTTTTGTAAACGGTGAAAGATCCGCTGCACCGTTCGTCTCTATCTCTGTATAAATGTCTTTATACTGCGCAAGGAGATTTAAAAGAAGCGGCATATCCTTTTGCAGCAGAGGTTCGCCGCCGGTCAGCGTTACGTTTTTTATATCGGAGGACAGTATATACAGCAAGATATCATACGGGGAAAGCTCCTCGTATTCGCATTCGGGGTCGTTTGCCCATTTTGTATCGCAGTAGCCGCAGTTTAAGTTGCAGCCTTTGAATCTGATAAAAACCGCAAGCTCTCCGGCCTTCGGACCCTCGCCGTTAATGCTTATAAATTTTTCAACAACTTTCATCTTCTTCATACGCCGCGCAGTTTTTAGCTGTTTCGTATACTTCGATACGATGTACGGCGAATCCTTTCTTACTCAGTTTTTCATAAAAATATTTTGCGAAGTTTTCGGCGGTAGGACGGAAGCTTACCTCTGATATTTTAAAAGACTCGTCGGAAAACGCCTGCAAAGTCGAAGGCCTTAACGAATCTTTTTCATATATAAGGCTGTGGTCGAATTCGTCGCACAGCTCGTTTAACGCATGCTTGAGGTCTGAAAAATCCGTAAGCATTCCGCGCGTCTGTTTTTCTTCGGAAAGCTTTTCGCCCTGTATTTCCGCAACGACTCTCCAGCAGTGGCCGTGAAGATTGCTGCATTTTCCGTCGTAGCCTTTAAGGAAATGCGCGGCGTCAAAATTATTTTCGCTCTTTAAAAAATACATATAAACTCCTTTGTAATAAAAAAGCAGCCATACCACGGCTGCTTTATTTAATGCGTAAAAACTCTGGAACCTAACAAATAAGCTGTCAAATAAAAAACCTGCGGATTTCCGCAGGACACGCATAAATATACAAATGCAGTCCTGGTTTTGTTTAACGACAGGATGGTACAAACGAACTGTCGGCGTTAAGCATGTCCTATTATAGCATTTATATGTTATCTGTCAAACAATAAAAGATTTTAATTTACGGCTTTACGTTATCGGAACTATATTCTATTATGAAAGAGGTAAGTTTTTTATGCAGGGCGGCGCCGCGCGGACATATATTTATAATGCGGCGTCAAAAGCAGTAAATCATAGAAAGAGGGAACGGTGCTATGGGAACAAGAAATATTGAAAAAATCGGCGATCACGTACTTGAAAAAGTCCTTTTGAAAGTGGAAGACCACATCGGCATAATGACGCTTCACAATCCGCCTGTAAACGCGGCGAGCGGTCAGGTCCAGGAAGAAATACTGATGATATGCGATTATATCAATCACGACGACGATATCTGGGTATGCGTTATGCATTCAGACCAGAAGACATTCTGCGTAGGAGTTGATATTAACAGGTTTTATCAGAGTATCATAGATAAGGACGTTACGAATGTTCAGGAAGTATATTATGACGGCGCGCAGGCGCTTTATGACTTGAGAATTCCGCTTATCTGCGCCGTACATGGACACTGCCTGGGCGGAGGACTCTGTTATCCTGCCGGAGCCGATATTTCCATAGCTGTTAAAGGAACGCTGTTCGGTTCTCCCGAAGCGAAGCTCAGCGTAGTCGGAGGCTGCGGACATCTCGCGAGGATAATCCCGCCTCAGATACAAAGAGATATGTGCTATTGCGGAACGTTTATCACGGCTGAAGAGCTGCACGATAAATACGGCGGCGTGACGATGGTCGTTGATACCCTTGAGGAGCTTATGCCTGCGGCTATGGCAAAGGCAAGGGAGATATGCAAGAGGGGACCGCTCGTGCTCAGATATCTTAAAGCATGCATGAACGAGCAGGAGGACTTTCAAATGCACAGGAAGAACGAGCTGGAAGTTACATACACGAGATATATGGCGAGGCACGAGGATTTCAAAGAGGGCGTTTCGGCTTTCCTTGAGAAACGCGAGCCGGAGTATAAGGGGAAATAAAAAAAGAGCTTCATTTGCGAAACTCTCTCACGGAGCCGTGATTTTTGAAAATAAATATTATAAATAGCAAACGCCCGATCGATTTATTTTTTCATCGACCGGGCGTTTACTGAATTTCTTTTAATTTCATGATCTACACCTGCTGCTTTCTTAGAGGAGATTACCAGATTTCTTTAGTTAATTATTAAGTCAAAACCGAGCACCCTCTATATTTAGTCCATTCACGTTTTACTTTTGCTTTGTGTATAAGTTCAATCTATATAAACTC
>DVOP01000024.1 GCA_018713465.1 Candidatus Alectryocaccobium stercorigallinarum
TGTATAATCAGTGAAATATCTGCTCATTATTATATAAGCTAATTCCTGATATGAGCACTCTGCCAGTTTTCCAAGGTCGTCAGGAAGCGCCGGTATACTGTCCGGTACGAACAATCCTCCGTCTGACGCAAGACCCTTTAGTATGGCCTTGGAAGCAGTAACATTTTTGTCTGAACCACGGGTGCTTTTATATAAAATTTCCATTATGTCGCTCCTATTGTAAATAATTCCTCTTTAATTGTTTAAGTATATCATAGCTTTAAGACTATCACAACTCACTTTCTTAACGACATTGGCGGCGGTATTATTGTCATTTTATTTACTAAGAGTTATAATCATTATACATTGATGTGATTTTACACAGAGGGAGCAAAATATGAAAAAATCTAAAAACACAGCGCTTATAATATGCTGTATCATATGTTCATCACTTTTGATTGCCTGCGGCGGACAGAATAATTCCGGCTCCAGCACAGCGTCATCTTCTTCACAACAAAGTACATCTGCAAGCGAACCAAAGACAACACAGGCGGCTGACGCAGAAGCAACTAATACTGAAAGCACTCCGCAGGCCAGCGAGCCTGTTTCTGATACGCTCTCAGGCCAGCTTAATGAAGAAGCTTCAGCTCCTGTAGGAGATTCTTCTCTTTCTGATGAAAGTACTCCCGCCGCTTCACAAACGCAGTACGGAAGCGGACTTTGGTACGTGTATGCCCAGCGCGAAGGCGACGGCCGCCCGGAAACACAAGAGCTACAGTTTCAGGACGGCAAGCTGCTTCTTCATTTCTATTCGCTGAACGATTATGGAAAAGGCGGTTACGGCGAAGGCTGCTCCGATGAGCTTCAATTTTCACCATATGTCGACAGCACTCTTGAAGAAGCCGTAACGCAATTGGAAAGCGAGGGCTATACCGTTACGATACAGCAATAATTCTTTAAAAAATTTCTTGACTTTAAGTCTTTTAAATGGTATTTATTTTATAAATTGAATCACTAAAGGCTGTGACAAGGAATAGTACTCAGGTTATCCGAGCAAAGAGAGCTGCCGGCCGGTGTAAGGCAGCGGACGAGATCTGACGAACTCGCCTTCGAGCTTCTGCCTGAACTTACAGTAGGCGCAGACGGAACCTCACCGTTATAGGAGGAAGGATATTTATCGGAAATCCGAAGTATCCGTTGAGTGCACGAATCATTCGTGAATTAGAGTGGTACCGCGTAGAGTTGATATTCAACCCTTCGTCTCTAAGATGGGACGAGGGGTTTTTCTTCGTTCCTCTAATAACCGATAATGCCGGGAAGCAAACGTCCTATATGTTTTAACGTCCGGCATACCGAAAACGCCACGAGGAGGTATATGAAATGGCTATGAATTATAAAAAATATCAAAAACAGTATTTCCCCGCACCGGCAGGGAATTCAGACTGGGTAAACAAAGATTCGATAGATAAAGCTCCGGTATGGTGTAGCGTCGATCTGCGCGACGGTAACCAGGCGCTTATCATTCCTATGAGTCTTGAACAAAAACTGAGTTTTTTTAAGTTGCTCGTAGACGTCGGCTTTAAGGAGATCGAAGTCGGTTTCCCCGCCGCGTCGGAAACGGAATACGAATTTCTCCGCACGCTTATTGAAAAAGATCTTATACCGGACGATGTTACTGTTCAGGTATTAACACAGGCGAGAGAACATATAATAAGAAAGACCTTTGAAGCCTTAAAGGGCTGCAAAAACGCCATTGTACACGTTTACAATTCAACGTCATATGCCCAAAGAGAGCAGGTATTTCATAAATCCAAAGAAGAAATAAAGAAGATAGCCGTTGACGGCGCTAAACTGCTTCAGGAGCTCACCGATGAATGCGGTGAGAAATACCGTTTCGAGTACAGCCCTGAAAGCTTCACCGGAACGGAGCCGGAATACGCTCTTGAAGTCTGCAACGCGGTGCTGGACGTATGGCAGCCGACAGCCGACCGGAAAGCTATAATCAATCTGCCGAGCACGGTACAGCTTTCCATGCCCCATGTATACGCAAGCCAGATTGAATATTTCCATAAGAATATGAAATACAGAGACAACGTCGTCTTATCTCTGCACCCGCACAACGACCGCGGAACCGGAATAGCCGACGCGGAACTTGGAATACTTGCAGGAGCGGACAGGATCGAAGGAACGCTTTTCGGAAACGGCGAGCGTACGGGCAACGTTGACATAGTTACTCTCGCAATGAACATGTACTGCCAAGGCGTAGATCCAAAGATGGATTTTTCAAACATGCCGTATCTGTGTGAAAAATACGAAGAGTTTACGGACATGTCTATCCCTGAAAGAGAACCTTACTGCGGCTCGCTCGTATTCGCGGCTTTCTCAGGCTCACATCAGGACGCTATCGCAAAAGGCATGCAGTACCGTGTAGATAAGGATACGGACAAATGGACGGTTCCCTATCTGCCGCTTGACCCGACCGATATAGGCAGAAATTATGACGCGGACGTCATCAGGATAAACAGCCAGTCCGGAAAGGGCGGCGTAGGATATATCCTCGAGAGACATTTCGGACTCCATCTGCCTCCGAAGCTGCGCGAGGATATGAGCTACACAGCCAAATCCGTTTCAGACCACAAGCACAAAGAGCTTAAACCCGAAGAGATATTCGAGCTGTACAAAGCCACATATGAGCAGAAGATAAAACCGTTCAATATTGAAGACGCGCATTTTACACGTCCCGAAAAAGACGTATTTGAAGCTACCATCACAACTACCTTTAATGATGAAGCTCCAAAAGTAACTGTTGCGAGAGGAAACGGCCGCCTTAATTCCGTTTCAAACGCAATCAAAAAAGCTATCGGCATTAACTACACTGTTGCTACATATCACGAACACGCGCTTTCGCGAAGCTCGAGCTCAAGAGCGATAGCATATGTCGGCATAGAAACACCCGACGGAAAGACCTTCTGGGGTTCGGCAGTAAACGCCGATATCATACAGGCTTCTATCATGGCTTTGGTGTGCGCGATAAACAACAGCATAAACAATAAATAAACTTAAATCAAGGCATGCGGCTTTTCTTTTAAAGCGCATGCCTTTACTGTTCTTTTTTCATATCCTGCTTTTTCTGTTTACGAAAACTTAATGATAACTTGACCTGCATATGATAGTCCATATCAAACTATAGGGATAAAATTATTGTTGCAGTAATGTTTATATTCTATATGCTATTCGGAAATTTTATTTCACAGGAGTATCTCATTAATGGAAAATATCATTATTTACGGAAGCAAATACGGCAGTTCTCAAAAGTACGCGGAGGAGCTTTCAGCACGTACTAAAATACCGGCTGTGAATTTCCAGTCTATGCCGCAGCTAAGCGATAAGAAAAAGATAATATATATCGGCGGCTTGTATGCCGGAACCGTAACAGGTCTTGCGAATACATTACGCAGCTTTAACTTAAAAGAAAACCAACGGCTGATAATCGTTACCGTAGGACTTTCCGACCCATCGGAACCGGAAAATCGCAGCAATATACGCAGCTCATTAAAAAAACAGCTCTGTAACGAACTGTTTGAAAAAGCAAAAATTTTTCATCTGCGCGGAGCTATTGACTACACAAAGCTCTCTTTTACGCACAGGACATTAATGTCCTTATTATATAAAGCGCTGCACAAAACGCCGGAAGAAAAGCTCACTTCACAAAACCGTACTATTGTAGAAACTTATGGGAAGCAAGCTGATTACATAAATTTCCGCGCATTGGAACCGATAATATTTGAAATCAAAAAAGAATCTCTCATAAAAAGCTTTCTGTGCCGGGCGGAATCCTTTTGATCTCGGTATCGCTTTACGCAAAAAGGCTCGTAAGTTAATGTCTTACGAGCCACTTTTTTCACCTTTCTTCCGCATTTATTTTCTTTAAAGCCTCGACAAGCGCCGGTTTATCCTCTTTATATGTCACGCCATACCATTTGTCAGGTGTATGAAGGACTTTTACCCTTGCTTTGCCTTCAGAGCGAACTTCGTCCACTACGAACGGAAGGAAATATTCTACCTTAAGAGGATTGCTCTTAAGCGTTTCATCTAAAAATTTCGGAAATCTTGCGTCAAGCTCGTCAAGAAAATCAGGAGTAAAACCCCAGAAATTCATTGAAACCGGCGTTCCGGCAGGAATATCCGTCCATGTGTTTCCGCCGTCCTCGGTATACGCCGCCCCATACGGTCTTTTTTCAATCTGTGTACGCTCGGTTATCTCCGTTAAATATCCGTCTGCGTCGGCTTTGCATACGCCTCTTGCAACAGAGCCGTTTTCCGTAACTGTATTTTCAATACTGTAGGCAACGAAGCCGTATGTCGGAACACTGTCCTTGTCTGATTTTCCGGCTCCAACCATATCGGCCTGCGCAGTCAGGAAGTCGAATATCAGCTTATACGCGTTTCTTCCGTAATAATCGTCCGCGTTTATAACGACAAACGGTTTCCCCTTGATGATCTCGCGCGCCGAGCGCACGGCATGCCCGGTTCCCCAAGGCTTGACTCTGCCCTCCGGCACTTCATATCCATCGGGTATATCGTCAAGAAGCTGGAACGCAAAGCTGTATTTTATACGCCCATCTATCCTCTGTCCAACAGTCTCCCTGAACGCTTCTTCCATCTCGGGTTTAATTATAAAAACCACTTCTTCGAATCCGGCGCGTATAGCGTCGTTTACGGAATAGTCGAGAATGACTCTTCCCTGATCGTCCACCGGATCCATCTGCTTTAAACCACCGTAACGGCTGCCCATGCCCGCCGCCATAACTACCAAGATCGGTTTGTTCATAATTTCTCCTTATATGCTGCCAAATGCCCAAAACATCAAAGTATTAAAGGAACGGTTTCCCGCTCCCCTGTATTCTACAACATTTCGCTTATTTTGTATATCTGGTTTCTTATACTAAAATCTCTTCCCTCAATTCTCTATTAACCCATATTAATTATTTATCAATACTTCTTCTTTATATTCCTCAAGTGCCTCTCTTGTTATTTTACATAATTTTAATATCAAAGAATCCTCCATACCCTCTTTTATCATCGCAAAAATCACTTCCCGTTTTCCTTCTTCTCTTGCTTTTTCTTTTATTCCTTCAACCGCTTTACACATATCTATCTTTCCTCCTGCTTTTTGTTTTGGTCGTTTTAATTTTGTCATCTCA
>DVOP01000025.1 GCA_018713465.1 Candidatus Alectryocaccobium stercorigallinarum
ACCGCTTTCAAACATACTTTACGGAAAGGACATATATTACACTACGGAGGAATACAGGCTGCAGCTGCTCAATTTGATATATTTTCTGGAAAATTACCCGTCGTTTAATTTTCTGCTTATGGACAGCCTGCCGTTTCCGGATATAGAAATATATGTTTCGATGAATTCGGACGCATTCATCATACAGTGCAGCCTTCAATCCGCGCTGAAGATAGAGGAAGATTCAATGAGATCGGCGTTCTATCACTACATAACCAATATCAAAAACATAAACACCGCTATAACAAGACAGGAAACAATAGAAAAGCTCCGCAAGGTAGCGGACGAACTTAAGCAAAGCGAGGTAAAAAATGACACTGATATCTAAGAAAAACCGTTTTAAGATAGATTCCTTTAAATTCGAATACGGCAAAGCTCTTCCTGTACAGACCGGATATGAAACATTCGGGACACTTAATGAAAATAAGGACAACGCCGTACTGATAGTCCACTTCTTTTCAGCTTCAAGCCACTGCGCCGGAAAATACAGCGAATCCGACGAGCTCCCGGGCTTCTGGGACGGACTTATAGGACCGGGCAAGGCTATCGATACGGATAAATACTTTGTCATATGCTGCGACAACCTGTGCAATGTCGGATTTAATAATCCTGGCGTTATTACAACCGGACCGGCTTCGATAAACCCCGAAACCGGAAAAGAATACGCCCTTAGCTTTCCCGTTCCGACCGTGCTCGACGTCGTAAATATGCAGAAGCAGCTTCTTGAAAGCCTCGGCATAACTCATGTTCACGCCATAGCGGGTCCGTCGTTCGGAGGAATGACCTCATACCAGTGGGCAATCGCATATCCCGATTTCATGGATATGATAATTCCCGTCATCAGCACTCCGGTACTTCCGGTGCTCGGAGCATTCGCCCCGCTTCAGCACTGCATACGCGCGGCGCAGCTGGATCCTAAATGGAATAACGGAAATTATTATGACAAGGCTGAAAAGCCCGACGAATGCCTTCACCTCTGCCTGCAGATGATGAATGTTGCGGCGTTTTACCCGTATTTCTACGAGGAGACATACAAAAGAAGTGTAAACGACACGGACTGCTATTACGACATAACAAAGATGGCTTCGTTCGAAAAGGCCTTATATGACGCCGTAGCGGTAAGCGTTCCCAACGTGGATTTGAATCACTGGCTTTACACCTGCAAGATGTGCATGAATTTCGATGTGACACAGCCGTACGGCGGCGATATCGACAAGACCTTCAGCCGTATCAAGACGAAGGTCCTCGCTATACCGTGTGTTCAGGATTCACTGCACCCGGCGTGCCTCGTCGAGCCTTATATAAAGAGAATGCAGGAGCTCGGCGTAGACGCGCAGTGCTATACGATAAACAGTATGCTCGGGCATATGGGAGGAATACTGGAGACGCATTTGTTCGCGGATAAGGTCAGAGAATTTATAGGGTGAAATTTATGTAATCCGCAAAATTATTTCTCTCTTAGCAGTCGTCCGCCTCAGCCATAACCGCCCGATGCGCTCACATATATCCATTTCGCCGTCGGGCATGTCTTCGGCCTCCTTTGTGCAATAAGTTCGAAATAAATTTTGCGGCTTTAAATTTCTTCGTAACTACGAGCTCCTATCACAGCACAAGGCGAAAATATATAATTTTATGTAATACTACTTTAAAGCGGTAATGTTTGTGTTAATCATTGACATTACTACTTTAACGTAGTATTATTTTTATATAGATAAACAGCTATGGCAGGAGGTGTTCGTATGACCGATATAAATACATTGAATATCGTTGGTGATAAAAAAGAAAAGAATACGGCGGTTTCTGACAACGTGGCAGAAGCTCTCTTCTCTCTGCTCGACGACAGCGGAAACGAAGTAATATTAGATGAGAACGGCCAGATACCCTCGCTTCAGATAAGCGGAGGCGGCCTTATCCCGCTTAAGGAATGGGCTGCGCGCAACGGCATATCTCCCGCTACTGCAAGACAAAAGGCAGGACGAGGAGCATTTTTGACCGCGAGAAAGGTCGGCAGAGACTGGATGATATCGGCCGCGGAGCCTAATCCCGACCACAGGATAAAGCTGCCCCAAAAAGAAAAGCTTTCCCCGAGCGACCCGGTGTATATGTACAAGCTTCTTAATTATCTCTACCGGCTCAACCTCGGAAATCTTCCTGATACTGTAAACGAAAACAAATCGCATATAAATTACTGTAAGCGTCTTTTTATGCAGATAAGAAATAATTTCAGCGGCAACACCCTTAAGCTGTTCGACCTCATATGCGATAAAATGGCCGTTCAGGAGGGCGCGGACGCGTATTATATCCCTCACGAGGAAATAATGTCCGTGCTTGACGACGAAGCATGGCATACCGAAAATAACGGCTCTTCATCAAACAGCGCCGTTACGATAGACTTTAAAGATTATCTGAACATATTGAAAAACACAGCGTCAGACATGCTCAGCCGCTGTGTAGAGCTTAAAGTCAACCACCAGACACAGACAGTGTTCATGCCGTGGTATCATTCCTTAAGCTGGGAGAACACACGCCAGGGAGGACTGTATTTTATACCGAATAATTTCTTTAAAATGATAATCCTCGAGCTGAACTAACCTGCTCTGACATGAGCCCAAATATAACATCTTAAAAACTTATTACACACAATTTACAAGACGGCGATAGATTCGCCGTCTTGCTTCTTTTAACATATAAATAAAGTTTTCAGAACCGGGAGGACAAAATGTATAAAACGATCGTTATAAAATACACCCCGCACACAAAGGAAATGGCTGCCAAAATCGAAGAAGCCGCAAACAAAATGGAGAAGTCAGGCTATGAGCTCGTCACATTTTCAATAACGCCGTCTGCAAAAGCGATACTTATGTTCAAAAAAGCCGATGAATAATTACCAAATAAATTAAAGACCTTTCTGCGACAGGCGCGTTTCGAACCTGTCTTTTCTTGTATCCTCAGGTATCTCTGTCGGATAGTCGCCGTTAAAGCATGCGCTGCAAAAACCGTTTCCGCCTGTCAAAAGCTGAAGCTTATCGGACGGAAAATATCCAAGAGAATCCGCGCCTATGATTTTCGTTATCTCAGGTATATCATATCTGCAGGCGATAAGATTCTCTTCTGAATCTATGTCAGTCCCGTAATAACAAGGGTGCAGGAAAGGCGGCGAGGCGATACGCACGTGGACCTCCGACGCGCCCGCGTCACGCAGCAAAGATACAACGCACCCTGTAGTGTTCCCGCGAACTATGGAATCATCTACAAGCACTACTCTTTTGCCTTTTACCGTCTCTTCGACCGCCGCAAGCTTTATTTTTACGGCGTCCAGTCTCGCGTCCTGCTCAGGAGCGATAAAGGACCTTCCGATGTATTTGTTTTTTATAAGTCCTATACCGTATGGCATGCCTGAAGCGCGCGAAAATCCAAGCGCCGCGTCAAGTCCCGAGTCAGGCGCTCCTATGACTATATCCGCCTTAGCCGGGCAGACGTTCGCAAGTATCTCGCCCGCTTTAATGCGCGAGGCGTGCACGGATATGCCGTCTATAACGGAATCAGGACGCGCAAAATAAATATATTCAAATACACAGAATTTTCTTTTCTTTCTTCCGCAGTGGTCCTTTCTTGAAACTATTCCGTTTTTGCTGAAGATCAGCACCTCTCCGGGTTCCAAGTCACGTATGACCTCCGCGCCTACAGCTTTTATCGCGCAGCTCTCGGAGGCCGCCACATATGTGCCGTCTGGCGTGACCCCATAGCACAAAGGTCTGAAACCGTAAGGGTCGCGCGCGCATATCAGCTTCTGAGGAGACATGAGTACAAGCGAATATGCCCCGTCTATCCTGTCCATAGCCCTTATCAGCGACTCTTCGATTGACGGCGCTTTTAATCTTTCCTTCGTTACCATATAGGCTATTATCTCGGTATCGCTCGTCGTATGGAAGATAGCGCCCGACAGCTCCAGCTCATTTCGCAGCTCTACGGCATTGCTCAGATTTCCGTTATGTGCGATAGCCATTTTGCCTTTCTGATGATTCACTTCGATCGGCTGGCAGTTCCTTATATTTGAGCCGCCGGTAGTTCCGTATCTTACATGACCCGCGGCCATTGTGCCGGCAGGAAGCTTTGACAAAATGCTTTCCGTAAACACCTCGCTTACAAGTCCTGTGTCTTTATGCGACACAAACACTCCGTCGTCGTTTACTACTATGCCGCAGCTCTCCTGTCCTCTGTGCTGCAGCGCATACAGTCCGTAATATGACATTCTCGCAGCGTCGAAAGGTTTTTTCGAAATAACTCCAAATACGCCGCATTCTTCATGTATGCTCATGCCTTGCCTCCCTGCAAACGTAAAACAGCCGCTTCTATAAAGCCTTTAAATAAAGGGTGCGGCCTGTTCGGTCTGCTCTTGAATTCAGGGTGGAACTGCACTCCGACAAAAAAGGCTTTTCCTGTCATTTCTACAGCTTCTACAAGCCTGCCGTCGGGAGACGTCCCGCAAAACGTTATCCCGTTTTTCTCTAATATATCTTTATAGTCATTGTTGAATTCATAGCGGTGCCTGTGTCTTTCGCTTATGTTTAAAGTCCCATAGCATTTTTCCATGACAGTTCCTTTTTTGATCGTACACGGATATGCCCCGAGCCTTAATGTTCCGCCCTTGTCTATATCGCTGCTCTGTCCAGGCATGAAATCTATTACCTTATGCCTGCACTGCTCGTCAAACTCGCCTGAATCCGCATCTTTTATCCCGGCAATGCTGCGCGCCATCTCTATAACGGCTATCTGCATTCCAAGACATATACCAAAATACGGGATATCATTCTCTCTCGCATAACCTGCCGCAAGTATCATTCCGTCTATTCCTCTGTTTCCAAATCCGCCCGGAATAATTATCCCGTCAAGACTTCCAAGCTTTTCTTCAAGATTCTCCGTCGACAGAGTTTCAGAATCTATCCAGTCTATACATACGCCCGCGTTATAAAAATATCCTGCGTGCCGCAGCGCCTCCGCGACCGAAAGATACGCGTCATGAAGACCCACATATTTTCCGACAAGTCCGATCCTTACGGAATTCTTAAGCTCTTTTATCCTTTTGACCATTTCTGTCCATTCGGACAAATCTGCTTCACATGCGTTTAAGGAAAGCTCCCTGCATACGACGTTTGCCAGCCCCGCTTTTTCAAGCATAAGCGGCGCCTCGTACAGATTCGGCAAAGTCAGATTTTCGATCACGCAGTCCGGCTTTACATTACAGAACATGGATATTTTCTTAAATATAGACCCCTCCAGCGGCTCGTCGCACCGAAGCACGATTATATTCGGATTAACGCCCATTCCCTGAAGCTCTTTTACTGAATGCTGCGTCGGCTTTGATTTATGCTCCTCGGAGCCTTTGAGATAAGGAACGAGCGTAACGTGTATGAACAGGCTGTTTTCACGCCCGGCCTCTAACGATATCTGCCTTACCGCTTCTATAAACGGCTGAGATTCGATATCTCCTATCGTACCGCCTATCTCAGTTATAACTACGTCGGCATTCGTTTTCTTCCCGACACTGTATACAAACTCCTTTATCTCGTTCGTTATATGCGGTATTACCTGAACGGTAGAGCCGAGATATTCCCCTCTCCGCTCCTTATTCAGGACGTTCCAGTAGACCTTGCCAGTAGTAAGATTCGAATATTTATTAAGATCTTCGTCTATAAATCTCTCATAATGCCCGAGATCCAGATCAGTCTCCGCTCCGTCCTCGGTAACATATACCTCCCCGTGCTGATAAGGGCTCATCGTACCCGGATCCACGTTTATATACGGATCCAGTTTTTGCGCGGCGACCTTAAGTCCCCGCGCCTTTAAAAGCCTGCCAAGTGAAGCAGCCGTTATTCCTTTTCCTAATCCGGAGACTACTCCTCCGGTCACAAATATATACTTTGTCATCGCAAACCCCTTATTTACCGCTGTCGCCGTAGTTTGAAAGCACGCGGGCGGACGGATCGTTCACGTTGCAGCCCTCCCACGCCTTGTTCGGCATCCAGAAATCAGTTATCATATCAGCCTGGCCCGGATAGAACCTTTCAAATATGTCGCGATACAGCAAGGACTCCTTTGTAAAGGGCTGCGCATGAGAATATTTTTTCCTGCCGTCCTCAAATTCCCTGTCAGTGTACTGTTTTTCAGCATATTCTTTCAGATAATCTACCATCGAATGGCCGACTGCGTCTGAAAAGGCCGCCTTTTCGCGCCATAAGATCTCGTCCGGAAGATAACCCAATCCTTCAAAAGCGTGACGCAGCAGATATTTTCCCATTCCATAGCTGTTTACCTTTATCTTCGGGTCGAGCGCCATCACGTATTTAACAAAGTCTAAATCACCGAACGGAACTCTTGCCTCGAGAGAGTTTACAGAAATACAGCGGTCGGCACGCAGCACGTCGTACATATGCAGCTCGTGCACCCTCTTTTGAGCCTCCTCCTGAAACGCTTTTTCAGACGGCGCGAAGTCCGTATACTTATAGCCGAACAATTCGTCCGAGACCTCGCCTGTAAGTATTACCCGCACGTCCGTATTTTCATGGATATATTTGCATACGAGATACATTCCCATACTCGCGCGTATCGTGGTGATATCAAAGGTTCCAAGTAAGCAAATGACGTTTTCAAGATTTGATATCACCTCGGACGGCGTCATATAAATCTCGGTATGGTCGCTCCCGATATAGTCAGCGACCTGCTTCGCGTATTTTAAATCGATTGCGTCGCCTGTCATTCCTATCGCAAAGGTTTTTATCGGTTTATCGCACATCTTTGCCGCTATAGCGCATACAAGTGAAGAATCCAGCCCGCCGGAAAGCAAAAAGCCCACTTTCGAATCTGATATCAGCCTTTTTTCAACGCCTTTTATGAGCTTTTCGCGTATATTCGCGCATGCGACAGATATATCGTCGCGGCAAACCGTTTTTGGCTTTGAGATATCACAGTAGCATGTGAATTCGCCGTCCTTATAATAATGTCCGGGCGGAAAAGGCTGTATCTTGCCGACAAGACCTACAAGGTTCTTAGGCTCGCTCGCGAAAATAATGACCCCGTTCTTATCATATCCGTAGTAAAGCGGTCTTATCCCGATCGGGTCTCTCGCCGCAATATATTCGCCCGTCCTGCCGTCGTATATAACGCATGCAAATTCCGCGTCGAGCATAGAGAACATTTCAACGCCGTATTCAAAATACATAGGCAGTATGATCTCACAGTCGCTGTCGCTCCTGAAATAATATCCCTTTTCTTCAAGCTCTTTTTTTTGTTCTTCAAATCCGTAAAGCTCACCGTTGCATACTACAAAGCTTCCGTCCAGCTCAAACGGCTGCATTCCGGACGGCGTAAGCCCCATTATAGAAAGCCTGTGGAAGCCGATAAGTCCCTTGCCCGTATCTATAACGCGGCTGTCGTCCGGTCCCCTCGATATCGTCCTGTCAAAGCCCTTCCTGAACTCGTCATAAACGGCGCCGCTGCCGCAGTAAACCATTATCGAACACATAAAATCTTCCTCCGAATGCGTTCAGACTGTTGTCAGTCTACGCTGAATAAAATATCTCCGTATGTCGGAAACGGCCAGAAGCTCTTTGCCGTAAGCTTTTCAGCTTCATCACACGGTACCCTGAGCTCTCCCATAGCCGGAAGCACGGTATCGCGTATCATCTCCGATTCGTCGATTATATCCTTCGCGTCCGCCAGCTGCATGACCGCCCTCTTAAGGCAATCCGATCCCTTATAGATCTTAAGCGCGAGCTCGGAAAGCTTCTTGACGAGAGTCTTCTCAAAATCGCAGGCGATATCAGCGTCGAGAGATTTTTTCACTGCCGCGGTCCTTGCGACAGCCTCCGAATATGATTCTACCGCCGGAAGTATCTGCGTTTTTGCCATATCCGCCATAGTATTTGCCTCTATGACTACCGTCTTGCAGTAGTTATCGAGCATGATGTCACATCTCGATTTCAGCTCCGCTTCGGTAAATACCTTATGGCGTGTAAGCATTTCCATGTTCTTTTTATCAAGTAAATGCGGCATACAGTCCGCCGTAGTCCTGTAATTGCAAAGGCCTCTTAATTTCGCCTCTTCTATCCACGACTCGTCATATCCGTTTCCGTTGAATATGATACGCTTGTGATCCTTTATCGTCTTTTTGATCATGGCATGAAGCGCTGTTTCAAAATCCTCCGCTGCTTCAAGCCTGTCGGCGTATATCCTTAAGGATTCCGCAACGGCCGCATTTAACATCATGTTCGCGCACGCGATACTGTTTGACGAGCCGAGCATTCTGAACTCGAACTTGTTGCCGGTAAAGGCGAACGGCGAAGTCCTGTTGCGGTCGGTATTGTCTCTTGTAAATCTCGGCAGGACGTCCACGCCTAATTTCATCTTTTTCTTTTCAACGCCGTGATATTCAGCGTCGTTTTCTATAGCGTCGAGTATCCCTTCAAGCTCATCGCCTAAAAATACCGATACGACAGCCGGCGGCGCTTCGTTCGCTCCGAGCCTGTGGTCATTTCCTGCTGTCGCGACCGAAAGCCTTAAAAGATCCTGATAGTCGTCGACCGCTTTGATGACCGCGCAAAGGAAAAGAAGGAACTGCGCGTTTTCATACGGAGTTTCGCCTGGCGAAAGCAGATTTACGCCGTCATCGGTAGAAATCGACCAGTTGTTGTGCTTTCCGCTTCCGTTCACTCCCGCAAACGGCTTTTCATGCAGCAGGCAGACAAGCCCGTGTCTGTTAGCCACCTTCTGCATTATCTCCATAGTAAGCTGGTTATGGTCTGTAGCTATGTTTGTTGTAGTATATATAGGCGCGAGCTCATGCTGGGCCGGAGCCACCTCGTTGTGCTCGGTCTTTGCGTAAATACCTAATTTCCAGAGCTCCTCGTTCAGGTCTGCCATATAAGCCGCCACCCTCGGTTTTATGACTCCGAAATAATGGTCGTCCATCTCCTGTCCCTTAGGCGGCTTTGTTCCGAACAGCGTTCTGCCGGTAAATTTAAGATCCGGTCTTTTCTCATACATTTCCCTTGTTATAAGGAAATATTCCTGCTCCGGACCTACCGAAGAGCTTACATGCTTTGAAGTCGTATTTCCGAACAGCCTTAATATCCTCAAAGCCTGTCTGTTGAGCGCTTCCATTGAACGCAGAAGCGGTGTTTTCTTGTCGAGCGCCTCGCCGCCGTATGAGCAGAACGCAGTCGGAATACACAATGTCTTTCCTTTTATAAACGCATATGACGTCGGATCCCACGCCGTATAGCCTCTCGCCTCAAATGTAGCGCGAAGTCCGCCGCTCGGGAACGAGGACGCGTCAGGCTCACCTTTTATAAGCTCCTTTCCGGAAAACTCCATGATAACTCCGCCGTCAGGCGCCGGAGTGATAAAGCTGTCGTGCTTTTCCGCGGTAATTCCGGTAAGCGGCTGGAACCAATGGGTATAGTGCGTAGCTCCTTTTCCGATAGCCCATTCCTTCATAGCCTCTGCGACAGCGTTTGCTACTCCTATATCCAGCTTCATACCCTCGTCAATGGTCTTTTTCAGAGAATTATATACTTCCGCAGGCAGAGTCGCTTTCATCTGTCTGTCGTCAAAAACCATGCTTCCGAAATAATCTTTTACAATAGTGTCAGCCATAATAATTCCTCCTCGAATATTTTCAGCTGTCCGCCGGAAAAGTCTGCTGTATATATTTTTTCCGGAAAACAAAAAAAAGCGCCTCCGATGCCTTTGCATCGAAGACGCCATTGCCTTAACATGCTAACTGTATACACCTATACTTGCATAATGTCAAGCACATTTGTTTATAATTTTGATATTTTGCAATTTTGAACATTAAAAAATTCATTTTGAATTTGATTTTAGTAATCTTTTCGAGTAATATGATATTGACAAACAGCATATACAGGTATATAACTTTTGAGTAAATGAGCAAAGGCGTTCATTTCAGCGCAGATAAAATCTGCATTGAAATGGGCGTCTTTTCTTTTTTAATATTCTACCCGGAAATTATTTTGAAAGGAATCATTATTATGGTAAGAGAAGGCGATGTCCGCATTCCTTCAGGCTGTGCTATCGCAGCTGTGATATCACGCGAAGGAAAGCTTATGACCGGCGAAAAGATAACAGAAGCCATGAAACCCATGCACGAACGCTCCAACGGACTTGGCGGCGGATTCGCAGGATACGGGATATATCCTGAATATAAAGATTTCTATGCGCTCCACGTCTTTTTCGACGATAAAACGAGCCGGAACAACTGCGAACAGTTTTTAAAAGATCATTTTGAAATAGTAAAGGCTGAGATAATCCCCACGCGCACTATTCCGGCGATAACGAACGAGCCTCTTATATACAGATTTTTCCTTAATCCGTTAAAAAGCGTGCTGGCGTCGCTCCAGCTTGATGAAAACGAATATGTCGCCCGCGCGGTCATGCGCATAAACACTTCCATAACAGGTGCGTATGTATTTTCAAGCGGCAAGAACATGGGCGCGTTCAAGGCGGTCGGATATCCCGAGGACGTAGGCGTGTTCTACAAGCTTGACCAGTACGAGGGCTACAGCTGGACTGCCCACGGCAGATATCCTACAAACACTCCCGGCTGGTGGGGAGGCGCCCATCCGTTTACACTGCTCGACTATTCTGTGGTGCACAACGGCGAGATATCCTCATACGACGCCAACCGCCGTTTTATAGAAATGTTCGGATATAAGTGCACGCTTCAGACGGATACAGAAGTTATTACCTATATAATGGACTATCTGATAAGAAAACAGAAGCTTACGCTTAAGGAAGCCGCATCAGTAATTGCCGCGCCTTTCTGGAGCACGATAGAGAACAAACCCGAAGATGAGAAGCGCATACTCAAATATTTAAGGACCGTATATTCAAGCCTTCTTATCACCGGCCCGTTTTCCATCGTATTCGGTTTCACCGGAGGCCTTATGGCGATAAACGACAGGCTTAAACTTAGAAGCATGGTGACCGGTGAAAAGGACGACAAGGTATTTATCGCAAGCGAGGAGGCCGCGATAAGGATCATGGAGCCGTACGCCGAGAACATCTGCTACCCCGCAGGCGGCGAACCGGTAATAGTCAGAGTAAAGGACGGTGCATATTAATGAGCGGAATCAATTACATATATCCCGAATTCGAAGTTGTCAGGAACGACAGCCGCTGCATAAGGTGCAGGGTGTGCGAACGGCAGTGCGCGAACGAGGTGCATTTTTATAATAAGGAAAATAATATAATGCTCAGCGACGAAGCAAACTGCGTAAACTGCCAGAGATGTGTTTCGCTCTGCCCGACACGCGCTCTTAAAATAGTAAAAAGCGACTGCCGCTTAAGGGAAAACGCGAACTGGGACAACGATACAATAAAAGAAATATACAAACAGGCTGAAAGCGGCGGCGTCCTGCTGTCTTCAATGGGAAACCCGAAGCCTTTTCCGGTTTACTGGGATAAGATACTTATAAACGCCTCCCAGGTCACAAACCCATCTATCGACCCGTTAAGGGAGCCGATGGAAACAAAGGTATTCCTTGGGAAAAAGCCGTCCAACATAGAAAGGAACAAGGACGGAAGCATTAAAACGGCTATAAGCCCCCAGCTTGAGCTTTCAATGCCCGTCATGTTCTCGGCGATGAGCTACGGCTCGATAAGCTACAATGCGCATGCTAGCCTTGCAAGAGCCGCTACCGAGCTTGGTATCTACTATAATACCGGCGAGGGCGGTCTTCATGAAGATTTTTATGTGTATGGGCCGAATACGATAGTCCAGGTAGCGTCAGGCAGATTCGGCGTACACCAGAATTATTTAGAGACCGGCGCGGCGATAGAGATAAAGATGGGCCAGGGAGCAAAGCCCGGCATAGGCGGCCATTTGCCCGGTGCAAAGATAGTCGGAGACGTTTCAAAAACAAGAATGGTGCCCGAGGGCGCAGACGCGATCTCTCCCGCCCCTCACCACGATATATATTCTATCGAAGACTTAAGGCAGCTTGTTTTATCCTTAAAAGAAGCGACAAATTATAAAAAGCCTGTAATAGTAAAAGTCGCCGCGGTACACAATATAACCGCCATAGCAAGCGGTATCGCAAGGAGCGGCGCGGATATCATCGCGATCGACGGCTTCAGGGGCGGCACAGGCGCGGCTCCTACAAGGATAAGGGACAACGTGGGGATCCCTATCGAGCTTGCACTCGCAAGTGTGGATAAACGTTTAAGAGACGAAGGAATACGAAATAACGTGTCTCTTGTCGTCGGAGGAAGCATACGCAGCGCGTCAGACGTAGTAAAAGCCGTAGCTCTCGGCGCGGACGCATGTTATATAGCGACATCGGCCCTTTTAGCTCTTGGCTGCCACCTGTGCAGAACGTGCCAGAGCGGAAAATGCAACTGGGGTATCGCCACACAGCGTGCGGACCTCGTCAAAAGGCTGAATCCCGATACAGGCAGCCGGCGGCTCGTAAACCTGCTTACGGCATGGAACCATGAGATAAAAGAGCTCATGGGCGGCATGGGAATAAATTCAATAGAAACTCTGCGCGGAAACAGACTGATGCTGCGCGGCATAGGATTAAATGAAAAGGAGCTTGAGATATTGGGTATCTCACACGCGGGAGAATGAAAAGAGTATATGCAGATGAAAAATGGTGTCTCGGATGCCATCTATGTGAATATAATTGCGCTTTTGCCAATTCAAACCAGAAATATATGGCTATTGCTCTTAAAGATAAAACCATATACCCTAAAATACACGTCGAAGAGGCAGGAGGAAAGAGCAGCATAACCTACGCTCTGTCATGCCGTCATTGCAGCGACCCGATATGCGTAAAAAGCTGCATATCCGGAGCGCTTTCCAAAAACGACGGCGTTGTTCAGATAGACCAGGACAAATGCATAAAATGCTTTACTTGTATGCTCGTCTGTCCGTACGGCGCGATCAGCAAAGGCGAAAACCAGGTTGTACAGAAATGCGAGCTCTGCCTGTCAAATACATGCGGTTCTCCCGCATGTGTATCAGGCTGTCCTAACAACGCTCTGATATACGAGGAAAGGTAAAAAAATGAAACAGTATGTAATTATAGGAAACGGCGTGGCCGCAGCCGGCTGTATCGAGGGAATAAGAAGCGTAGATACAAAATCAAGGATCGCGGTTGTTTCTGAAGAAAACCGCCCTGTATATTGCCGTCCCCTTATCTCCTACTATCTTGAAGGAATGACGACGGCAGAAAAGATGATGTACCGCCGCGATGATTTTTATGCCGCCAACGGCTGCGACGTAATATACGGCAGGAAAGCCGTAAAGCTTGACCCGGATGCAAAAAAAGTGTATCTTGACGACGGCTCGGAATACCCGTATGACAGCGTGTGCATCGCAGCCGGCTCATCCCCGGTTATTCCGCCGTTTGCCGGTATAGATACGGTCAAAAACAAATTTACATTTATGACATTGGACGATGCCCTTGCGCTGGAAAATGCTTTAGCGCCAAACTCAAAGGTACTCATCGTAGGTGCCGGGCTTATCGGGCTTAAATGCGCCGAGGGTATAAGCGGGCGCGTCGCCTCGATCACGATATGCGATCTTGCTCCGAGGATACTTTCAAGCATTCTCGATGATGAATGCGCGCATATGATGCAGGAAGCTATGGAGCGCCGGAATATAAGCTTCATGCTTTCCGACACTGCCGTAAAATTCGATAAAAACAAGGCTTATATGAAAAGCGGCAAAGAAATAGATTTCGATATTCTTATATTGGCCGTCGGAGTAAAGGCGAATACGTCTCTTATCAAAGACGCCGGCGGCGCGGTAAACCGCGGGATAATCACGAACAGCCGCATGATGACGTCTATTCCGGGCGTATACGCGGCCGGCGACTGTACTGAGGGCTTTGACTTTTCCTTCGGCAGCACTCGGATCCTTGCGATACTTCCAAACGCCGTAATGGGCGGCCGATGCGCGGGCGCAAACATGGCCGGAGGACATGAAACCTTCGAAAATGCTATTCCGATGAATTCTATAGGATTTTTCGGAATACACGCCATGACTGCCGGAAGCTATTTTGCAGAAGCCGACGGAGGCGAAATGTATGAAGAAAAAAACGGCTGCGGCATACGCAGGCTTTTTACAAAGGACGGATATCTCACCGGCTTTATCATCATCGGTGATGTTGAACCTGCAGGAATATATGTGAACCTTATAAGAAACCGCATACCTCTTTCGGAAATAGATTTTGACCTCGTCAAAAGATCGCCTTCGCTTGCGGCATTTTCCGATAAATACAGAAATGAAAAATTAGGGAGCGTAGTTTAATATGAAAACGATAAACGTATCAGAGCTCGACCATAAAGAAATAAACGAACAGCTTCGCGCCGCACATTGCGACTGTACTCTTTTCGGCTGCATAGGACAGCGTTTTATAGGTGCGGGACTTTCAGAAAACTCGATAATCATAGAAGGAACTCCCGGAAACGCACTCGGCGCATATCTTAACGGCGCTCACATTTATGTAAAGGGAAACGCGCAGGACGCCGTAGGCGATACAATGAACAACGGCGATATAATAATTGACGGCTGCGTCGGGGACGCCGTGGGATACGCAATGCGCGGAGGCTCAATCTTCATAAAGGGAAGCGCGGGTTATAGAGCCGGGATCCATATGAAGGAATATAAGGAAAAAGTACCGAATCTCGTGATCGGAGGCTGTGCCGGCAGCTTTTTGGGCGAATATCAGGCCGGCGGCAGGATAATTGTACTCGGCCTTGACTGCGGCGATAAGCCTATAGTCAGCAATTTTCCCGGAACCGGAATGCACGGCGGGAAAATGTATCTGCGCTCAGACTGTAAAAACATTATCTTCCCCAAGCAGGTAAACGCCTCTCCTGCCTCAGCTGACGACTTAAAGGATATCGAGCCGTATATCAGAAATTTCTGTTCGTATTTCAACGCAGACTATGATATGATTATTTCATCAGATTTTACGATCATTACTCCAAACAGCAGCAACCCATACAAGCAGATGTATGTAGCCAACTGATATGATACAAGGGTTACAAAGTAATGCATATTTCTGCTTGCATGAATATGCATTACCTTGCAAGCCGAACAAGCATGAGGAAGCAGCTATTTTTCAAAGAAAAATGAGCGATTCCGAATGATTGTAGTATTGCGGGAGCACGAAGTGCAGAGCAATACGTAGTATCATCATAAAAATCGATTATTAAGAAAGGCAGAAATATAATGAATTATTCCAAGGAAGAAGTGCTCCAGTTTGTCCGTGAGGAAGACGTTAAATTTATCCGTCTTGCTTTCTGCGATGTATTCGGAAGACAAAAGAATATTTCCATCATGCCGGATGAGCTTCCGCGCGCTTTTGAATACGGTATAGCGTTTGACGCGTCGGCGATCAAAAGCTTCGGCGATGAATTAAAAAGCGATCTTCTGCTTCGCCCGGATCCGGAAACTCTCGCATTTCTTCCGTGGAGACCGGAGCATGGAAAAGTCGTACGCATGTTCTCGTCCATAACCTATCCCGACGGAACGCCGTTTGAATGCGATACTCGCGCCCTGCTTAAGAGCACCGTTGCTCAGGCTCAAAACGCCGGCTATACCTTTTCCTTTGGCTCCGAGCTTGAATTTTATCTTTTTGAGCTCGACGAAAAAGGAAATCCTACAAAGATACCGTACGATGAAGCCGGCTATATGGATCTTGCCCCTGAGGACAAAGGCGAAAACGTAAGGCGCGAAATATGCCTTACCCTTGAACAGATGGGAATACGCCCCGAAAGCTCCCATCACGAGGAAGGACCGGGACAAAACGAGATCGACTTCAGATATTCAGACGCGCTTTCGGCGGCCGACAATGCCATGACCTTTGAAACAGTCGTAAAAACGATTGCCAACAGAAACGGCCTGTGCGCAGATTTCTCGGCAAAGCCGCTTAAAAACAGACCCGGAAACGGATTCCATATAAATTTTTCAGTCAAGCCTGATGACGGTTCATTTGATAATCTCATGCACACGATTGCAGGCATACTTGACAAAATAAGCGATATGACCGTCTTCCTCAATCCGACGGAAAATTCATACAAACGTCTTGGAAAGGCGAAGGCTCCCGGATATATCGCATGGTCACATAAAAACCGTTCTCAGCTTATCCGCATACCCGCCGCGTTTGGCGAATACAAAAGAGCCGAGCTTCGTTCGCCTGATCCAAGCGCGAATCCGTATCTCGCTTTCGCGCTGCTTATATATGCAGGTCTTTATGGTATCGAAAATAAGCTGGAGCTGCCGCAAAGGGCGGACGTCAATCTGTATAAAGCCGACGACAGGATACTTTCAAAGCTTAAAAGGCTTCCCGAAAACATCGAGGATGCCCGCAAAGCTGCCGCGAACAGCGATTTTATCAAGGAGCACGTGCCTTCAAAGATATTAGATATATACTGTCGCTGATACGCTTAAAGTTTAAGAATGATTCAAAAGGAGGGGAAAGGTGGATCTTAAAGAACAGATTTACAGTATTCTGATAGTTTCCGCGTCAGAAAATATTAATAACGCCCTTTTTTCCCTCCTTCCGGAATCAAAATACGGCCCTGTCCGTACCGTATCAGACATCAGCGCCGCCAAAAGAGCATTTTTGGAGCGCAATTTTGATTTTATTATAATCAACTCGCCTCTTCCCGACGATTCGGGAATAAGCTTCGCGATAGACTCGAGCGACTCCAAAAACACCGTGGTGCTGCTTCTTGTACGCTCCGAGCTGTACGAGGAAACAAGATTTAAGACAGAAAAGTTCGGTGTTTTTACGCTTGCGAAGCCTTCGTCAAAATCGGTCATCTCCCTGGCTTTTTCGTGGATGTCAGCAACAAGGGAAAAACTGCGCAAGTATGAAAAGAAAACGCTCACAATAGAAGAGAAAATGAAAGAGATACGTATCGTCAACCGAGCTAAATGGATACTTATTTCCGAGCTGAAGATGAGCGAGCCTGACGCGCACCGTTATATCGAAAAGCAGGCAATGGATCAGTGTGTTTCCAAAACACAGATAGCTGAAACTATAATAAAAACTTATTCATAATGCCGAAAACCTTAAAAACAAGGAGCCCCCGCGCGGGGCTCCCTCTTTTTCGGCTTTTTCAATACTCAAATTCTCCGGTAAATACCGTTACCGCCTCGCCGGACAGTACTATCCTGTCGTCGCTGTAATTTACCGTCAGATCGCCGCCGAGCAGCTTTACGGTTATATCCGTGTTTTTCTCACAATACCCGTTCGCTACCGCTGCCGCTGCCGCCGCGCACGCGCCGGTACCGCATGCAAGAGTCTCTCCGTTGCCTCTCTCCCACACCCGCATTCTTAACGTCGTCGAATTCACAATGCGTACAAATTCCGTATTTATGCGCTCAGGGAATATTTCGGCATGTTCGAATTTCGGCCCAATGTCTTCTGTCTTTATATTATTTACCGAATCCAAAAAAACTACGCAGTGCGGGTTTCCTACAGAAACGCATGTGACCTTATATTCTTTTTTATCTATCTTAAGCGGATAACCGATCATCTTTTTGGCGTCGCATACCGCCGGAAGCTCTTTTACGTCAAAGCTCGCCCTGCCCATGTCTGCAGCTACCGTATTTACCTTTCCGTCCCTCACATATGCGCGGATCTTGTGCACGCCGCTCGCCGTTTCTATGTTCATAAATTCACTGCGTATATATCCGTTGTCATAGAGGTATTTTGCAACGCAGCGGATACTGTTGCCGGCCATTTTCCCCTCTGAACCGTCTTTATTGAATATGCGCATTTTAGCGTCGGCTTTCGCGGATTTTTCAATAAGCACTATCCCGTCGGCCCCTATGCCGTAATGCTGCTGGCAAAGCGTTACGCACAATGATTCCGGACACGATATCTCGTTGTCGAAATTTTCGATATAAATATAATCATTTCCGCACGAATGCATCTTCGTGAATTTTATTTTCGTACGCCACATTCGCATGTCGTTAAGGTCTACAAGCTCCGTATTATCGAGGCTGTAATGGCTTATGAGCATATTTGCGAGCGCCTCGGCTGTATCAAGGCTCGTAAGACACGGTATTCCAAGCTGCATTGCCTTTATATGCAGTTTTTTAAATTTTTTTATCGTTTCCGCCGTCACTGCTCCCGCGTAAATAATATAGTTTATCTTTCCCTCGCTCATAAGATCGAATATCTCATCGCTCTTATCGCTTCCGGCGACGGTAACGACGTCTATATCCATCGCCTTTACAGCCGCCGCTGTTTCTTTTGTCGCATACATGACCATTCCGATATCCGAGAATTTTTTAGCTATCGAGAAAAATTCCTGACAGTCGTTTTCCGAAACAGACAGAAATACGCCAATTTTTTGACGGCCGGTTGAAACGGGGACCGCAAGCCCTGCCGCCGTAAGCCCCTTGAACAGAGCTTCCTCGGTGGATTTCCCGATCCCGAGCACTTCTCCCGTGGACTTCATTTCAGGTCCTAAAAGCGCGTTGACGTCGTATAGCTTTTCAAACGAAAATACCGGCACCTTTACCGCATAATACGGCGGAGTCCTGTAAAGTCCCGTGCCGTAGCCAAGATCAGTCAGCCTGGCTCCGAGCATGACTTTCGAAGCAAGGTCGACCATAGGCACGTTCGTTACCTTGCTTATGTACGGAACTGTCCTTGAAGCGCGCGGATTTACCTCGATAACATACAGCTCGTCCTTATATATGAGATACTGTATATTTACAAGCCCCTTTGTCTTAAGCGCAAGCGCTAATTTTTCAGAGACATCGCATATCTTTCTTAAAAATTTGTCGCTGAGATTATAAGGCGGATAAACCGCGATGGAATCCCCCGAATGTATGCCCGCTCTTTCGATATGCTCCATGATACCGGGTATGAGCACGTCTTCGCCGTCCGATATAACGTCCACCTCCAGCTCGGTCCCCGGCATGTATTTATCTACAAGCACCGGGTTATCTATACCCTGCGCAAGTATCGCGGACATGTATTTTTTTGTGTCCTCTTCGGTATTGGCTATAGTCATGTTCTGGCCGCCTATAACATAGCTCGGACGCAAAAGCACCGGATAACCCAGCGTCTTCGCCGCCTCGAGCGCTTCCTCCAGCGAAGCTACCCCGGCCCCTTTTGGCCTTCTTATCCCGAACTGCTCAAGAAGGGCGTCGAACCTCGCCCTGTCCTCAGCTATATCGATACTTTCCGCCGAAGTACCGAGTATCCGTATTCCCTGCTTATCCAAGAATTCCGTCAGCTTTATCGCCGTCTGTCCGCCGAACGCCACGACGACGCATATCGGCTTTTCGACCTTGATTATGTTCATCACATCTTCCGGGCAGAGCGGTTCAAAATAAAGCCTGTCCGCCGTGTCATAATCCGTAGACACTGTTTCCGGGTTGTTGTTTACTATAACTACGTCATATCCCATATCCCGCAGTGTCCATACGCAGTGTACCGAAGAATAGTCGAATTCTATACCCTGCCCTATCCTTATAGGTCCGGAGCCAAGCACCATTACGACCGGCTTTCCTGAACGCTTAAAGCTTCTCGCTTCGCATATCTTATCTGCCGACGAATAAAAATACGGGGTTTCCGCGTCAAATTCCGCACCGCACGTATCAACCATCTTGTAAACAAAGTCAAACCCGGGAAGCTGTTTTACTCCTGTAAGGGCGCTTATCGCGCTGTCGGTATAGCCGAGCTTCTTCGCACGATTATAATCCTCGTCCGATATGCTGCCATATCCGTCATTAAGCTTCAGTTCAAAGCCGGCAAGGCCTTTTAATTTATATAAGAACCATTCGTCTATCTTCGTTACGGAGTGTATCTCGTCGACTGATACGCCTTCTTTTAAGGCCTCAAATACGGTAAAAAGCCTCCTGTCGTTCTGGTCGTGAAGCCTTTCCGTCACAGGGCGATCATCTAACGGCTCGGCGTTAAGTGTCTCAAGTCCTGTTTCCGCTCCCCTGACCGCTTTTAAAAGAGCCATTTCAAAACTTCCGGCTATAGCCATTACCTCGCCCGTGGCTTTCATCTGCGTGCCAAGCTTCCGGCTGCTGCCCGCGAATTTATCGAACGGCCACTTCGGCAGCTTCACTACGACATAATCAAGCGTAGGCTCAAAGCATGCGCATGTCTTTCCGGTTATATCGTTTTTTATCTCGTCGAGATAATATCCCAGCGCTATCTTCGTTGTTATCTTCGCTATAGGATATCCCGTAGCCTTGCTTGCGAGCGCTGACGAGCGTGACACCCTCGGGTTGACTTCAATGACCGCATATTCAAAGCTTTCAGGATCCAGCGCGAACTGGCAGTTGCAGCCGCCGACTATATTAAGCGCCGTTATCATTTCGAGCGAAGCGCTCCTTAACATCTGGTATTCCTTATCCGCGAGGGTAAGCGCAGGCGCGACTACGATACTGTCGCCGGTATGCACTCCTACCGGATCAAAATTTTCCATCGAACAGACGGCTATTACGTTTCCGGCCGCGTCGCGCATAGTCTCAAATTCTATCTCTTTCCAGCCCGCTATACTCTTTTCCACAAGTATCTGGGTTATGGGCGACATATCAAGACCCGTCCTTGCTATTACTGCAAGCTCGTCCTCATTTTCCGCAATTCCTCCGCCGCTGCCTCCAAGCGTAAACGCAGGGCGCACTATTACAGGATATCCTATATCCCTTGCCGCCTTTAACGCCTCCTCCAGCGTATTCGCGATTTCTGACGGAACTACGGGCTGGCCTATGCTCTTCATAGTTTCCCTGAAAAGCTCCCTGTCCTCGGCCCGGTCTATCGCTTCTATATCTGAGCCTAAAAGCCTCACGTTATATTTTTCTAGGACCCCGGCCTTGCCAAGCTGCATGGCTATCGTCAGTCCTGTCTGTCCCCCGAGTCCGGCAAGTATCCCGTCAGGCCTTTCTTTTGCGATTATCCGTTCGACGGTTTCGGCGTTCAGCGGCTCGAGATATATCTCATCGGCCATAGCCTTATCGGTCATTATAGTAGCGGGATTTGAATTTACAAGCACGACGTTTATGCCCTCGTCTTTTAACACCCGGCACGCCTGCGCCCCGGCATAGTCAAACTCGGCGGCCTGTCCGATAACTATCGGTCCCGAACCTATGACAAGGACCTTTCGTATACTTTTATCCTTTGGCATTATTTATTCCTCCTCATCAGATCAATAAATTTTCCGAACAGAAAACCTGTGTCTTTCGGTCCGCCGCAGGCCTCCGGGTGGAACTGCACTGTAAAGCACATTTTTTCCGGATATTCCATTCCCTCGCAGCTCATATCGTTCGCATTATAAAAAATCTCTCTTCCCACACCTCTTAAGCTTTCGGAAACTACCGCGTAGCCGTGGTTCTGGCTTGTTATATACGTTCTGCAGCCGTATACCTCTTTTACAGGCTGGTTCGCGCCTCTGTGTCCGTATTTGAGCTTTATCGTCTCTCCGCCCATCGCCAAGGCTGTAAGCTGATGTCCTAAGCATATGCCGAACACCGGTACTTTTCCCAAAAGTTTTTTTATCTGTTCTATGCTGTATGAGTTGTCCTTCGGGTCTCCCGGGCCATTTGAAAGCATTATCCCGTCCGGGCAGCCGGCCAATATATTTTCCGCCGGAGTATCGTATGGCACGACTTTGACATCACAGTTTAAATTTTGCAGAGAGGTTATTATATTTTTCTTCGCGCCGTAATCTATAAGCGTAACATCGTACATTTTATGTCCTTTCGCAGGAAAGACTGATATGCCGCTCCTGCTGACCTGCGCCACCACATCGGACGCCTTATATCCTGATAAGCGGCTTTTTATACTGCGAAGCTCCTCATCGGAGATCCCTGAGCATATCGCCGCGTTCATTACCCCTTCTTCTCTTATTATCTTTGTAACGGCCCTCGTATCTATGCCGCATATCCCCGGGATATCGTTATCTTTTAAAAATCTGCCTGCCGTATCCTCACATCTGAAATTCGACGGCGTTTCGCAGAGCTCGCGCACGATATATCCTTTAAGCGCGCACTTCCCTTCAAAATCTTCCTTCGTTATCCCGTAATTTCCAATAAGAGGAAAGGTCTGCATAACTATCTGACCCGCATAGCTCGGATCGGTAAGCGTTTCGGTATATCCGGCCATGCCGGTCGTAAAAACAAGCTCGCCTACAGTATCCCTGTCTGAACCTATGCGCTCCCCTTCAAATATTTCTCCGTTTTCCAATATTAAATATGCCTTAGACACGACGACCTCCAAATTACAGCATTGCAGCATTAAAAACCGCAGCGAAAACAGCGGTTTTTAATGCTTACAGATGATTCCAATTTATTACTATATTCAGTTATCTTCAGGATTCAGGTCCTGAAGCGCCTGATATCCGTGTTCTCCTGTACGGATCTTTACAACGTCCTCGACGTCATAAACAAATATCTTTCCGTCTCCGTATTTTCCGGTATACAGACATTCGCGAACCGCTTCTATAAGCGTATCTACCGGTATCATGCTTACTACGACCTCAAGCTTGATCTTCGGAAGAAGACGTGAATCAACAGGATTTCCCCTGAAGTATACGGAATGTCCCTTCTGATATCCGTATCCGAGCACGTTTGTAACCGTGATTCCCGTAATGCCAAGATCGTCAAGCACAGTCTGCAGCTGAGGAAATTTATTCTGATTGATAATAATGCTTACCTTAGTTATCTTCGCTCCCGCCGTTTCGTGATGTTCTACAGGAACGGCTTTATCCACGCTTACCGCCTCTGTCATGTCAGAGTCAGCAGTATATGAAGCGGCTGCTTTTCCATATTCTTTTTCCAGTTCAGCGACGATATCGCTTCTGTGTTCATAAGACTCTGCAACTCTTACAAAATCAGGATAAGCGATGTTTCCATGCTCTCCGATATCAAGACCCTGTATCTCTTCCTCGCTCGAAACACGTATTCCCATCGTCGCCTTGATAAGGAGCCATACGACGGCCGACGCCGCGAATGTAAAGCCGCCTATCGCGGCAATGCCTATGAGCTGTACTCCGAGAAGTCCGAAACCGCCGCCAAAAAACAGGCCGTTAGTTGTTGAAAGCGATGTGACTCCCTCCTGCGCGAAAAGCCCTACGCAGATAGTTCCGAAAACGCCGCAGCAAAGATGTACGGACGTAGCTCCGACCGGATCGTCTATTCTGCAGCGGTCAAAGAATCCGACCGCAAATACTACAAGTATTCCGGAAACTGCGCCTATCAGGATAGAAATCTCAATGGAAACGTACGCACAGCTGCCGGTAATTCCTACAAGCCCGGCAAGACAGCCGTTTATTGTCATGCCAAGATCCGGCTTTTTGAGCACTATCCACGAGGTTATAGTCGAAGTAAGCACCGCGACTATTGCCGAGGTATTTGTTGTCAAAAGGATATGCATAACGTCCGTCGGATTCTGGAAGCTCATTGTAGAGCCCGGGTTGAATCCGAACCAGCCGAGCCAGAGAACGAAAAGTCCAATGACCGCAAGCGACATGCTGTGTCCCGGTATAGCTCTCGGCTTCCTGTCTTTTCCGTATTTTCCAATTCTCGGCCCAAGCAGCATAGCTCCGGCAAGAGCTGCCCAGCCGCCTACCGAGTGAACGACCGAATCGCCCGCGAAATCCATAAACCCAAGATCGGCGAGCCAGCCGCCGCCCCATACCCAATGGCCTACTATCGGGTAAATAACAAGCGTAAGCACGAATGAGAACACTATGAACGAAACATATTTAACGCGCTCCGCTACGGCTCCGGAAACGATCGTCGCCGCCGTGCCGCAGAACACAAGCTGGAAGAAGAACTTGCCCCAGAACGGAACGCTTGACGTCAGCGTGCCGTCATAAAACGAAAGATCCTGTCCTCCTAAGATGAACAAATGCTCTGTTCCGATTATCGGGTTATCGCCTCCGAACATTATGCCCCAGCCTAAGAGCATAAATCCGAGCGATGAGACCGCAAACACGATAAAGTTCTTTGAAAGAATATTTACCGTATTCTTTGATCTCGCAAAGCCCGCTTCGACGCTGGCAAAACCGAGGTTCATAAAGAACACCAAAATAGCCGCCAGAAAGACCCATAAAGTGTCGATCAAAGAAAATTCCATAATAACTACCCCTCTTTCCAAAAAAATGTACAAAAAAAGCAAAGGCGCTTCTTTCGAAACGTCTTTGCTTCGTTTGTCCGTATTTTAGAACATGTTTATAAATATGTCAAGGATTATTTGTATATTTTGCTTTGAAACATATTTGACACCTCAATTAGCCTATGCTATCATCGGCATTGAAAGGAACTCAGATATGAATAATACTATAACTGCTGCAAACAAACCGCTGTTCTTGAGGATACTCCAGGGCATTTTAGTCGGCACAGGCGCCGTCCTTCCGGGAATATCCGGAGGCGTCCTCTGCGTCGTTTTTGGAATATATAAACCGCTGATGGAATTCTTCGGGAATCCTGTAAAAAGATTCAAAACCCACGCCGCGACGCTTATCCCGTTCGTAATAGGCGTAGTTATCGGATTCCTCGGCGTCGCGAAGCTGCTTGGATATCTTCTCAATAAATATCACGACCCGTCGGTATGCCTTTTTATCGGGCTTATCTGCGGCATGTTCCCGGCGCTGTTCCGGGAAGCCAAAAAGCAGGGTCAGCCCAAAGGCTGCCATATACCGATGATGATATCCTTTGCGGTCATCTTATCCCTGCTCATATTCCTTAAGGTCTTGTCGGTGGAAGTCACGCCAAACATCTTATGGTATATGTTCTGCGGCTTCTGCCTCGCGATAAGCATAATAGTTCCCGGAATGAGCTTTTCCACCCTGCTCATGCCCCTCGGACTTTATACGCCGTTCGTGAGCGCACTTGGAGGCCTGAAGTTTGATATAATCATACCGGCGCTTATCGGAGTAGTGCTTACCGTCGTTTTCCTTTCCAAGGGAGTGGACAAGCTTTTCGAAAAACATTACGCGTACGCGTATTACGGCATAATAGGCATAGTATCGGCCGCGACGATAATGATAATTCCGTTTAAAAGTTTTACTGTTTCAGTTGAAAGCGCCGCTGCCAATATAATATGCGCCGCTGCGGGTGTTATCGCGGCTCTCGCGCTCGATAAATTCAATTCAAGCGTAACAAAACCAGATTAAAAAGCTGTGGCCGATATGGCCGCAGCTTTATTTTTTCATAAATTTCCTTATGGCGTTTTCGTCGTTTCCCGGAAACGATTTGTGTATCTGACTTACTATCCTTTCGAACGAGGCTTCAGGCTCTTCAGCATAGCCTTTGGCTACGGCGTCGTACCCTACAAGCTTTTCAGGCGGCGTGTATACCGAGATAGCCCACCCGTATTCGCGTCCGTCCTTTTTTCTCTTTCTCCTCCTCAGGTCCTTTACGACAAGATATCCCTGCATCTGAAGCTCTGAAATCGTGCCCTCGAAATTTTTCTCTCCGCCGCTTCCAAATCCGCATTTTTCCTTTATCTCGAAAGAAAAAAGCTCGTCGTGCTCCAAAAAGATGTCCATTACCTTTTTCTCTCTGCGGCCAGCAAGCTCGTCGTCCCAGAGCGCGTCAAAATCATATCCGTCGCGCCTGTAATTCGCGAACGCGGGAAACCAGTCCCATGAGATAAATCCTGCTTTCCTACCGAAAAATTTGCCGTACGCAACCTTACGGCTCCTCGCGATAATAGCTCTCCACTCCCACGGGTCTTCTTCCTCGATACCGCTCCACCAATACAGATCGGAGACATGCTCTTCTGCAGAAAAGCCCTTTATCCCGTTGGCAAAAAGCGGCAGAAAGCCGACCTTATCGATATAAGCTATAAGCTCATCGGGAGTCTTTATCCTGTCGGGATCGTCCCAATCAAGTCCGTGCATTATCCATTCGCCGTTTTCAAGAGCCATAAAAACTCCTTTCCCGAAATGTGCCTGTTGTTCCGGCCGCTGCCGCAAGAACGTTATTTTTTTTCGTCGTCTTTAAGCTTTGCATATTTTCTGCTCGGCCTGTAATATAAAACCGCAAAAAACAACATCAAAGCGGTCGAAGCGAGGCTTATCGGATAAACATTCATTATTGTCTGGAAGGTCGGGCTTTGCGGGAATACAAATTGTATCCATGTGATACGTATTCCGCAAACGCCGATTATCGTAAGTACCGCCGGTATAAGCGAAATGCCAAAGCCCCTTAAATATCCCGACATAACTTCATAAAGCAGGCTGAATATATGGGCGATAAGTATCGTCATCAGCCTTATATAACCTGTAGCCACGACCTCGGGGTCGTTATTGAATATCGCAAGAAGCGAATGCCCGAAAAATAAGATAAGCGTTATTGCCGCTCCAAGGGCGATAATGCCCTCGCCGATACAAAGCAGCATTGTCTTCCTGCACCGCTTGAGCTCTCCTGCGCCGAAGTTCTGCCCTACAAAGGTAGTGCACGCCTGACTGAACGAATTCAGTACGTCATACGTGATAATTTCCAGATTGTACGCCGCGCTCGAAGCAGCCATCACGACAGTTCCAAGGCTGTTGATAGACGACTGCACTACTATGTTTGAAACGGAAAATACCGCGCTTTGTATCCCTGCCGGAAGCCCTATCCTCAATATCCTCTTAAGGCTCACCACGTCTATTTTAAGATTTTTAGGGTCTACATGAATGACCTCTTTAGACTTGACGAGCTTCCTGTATAAAATAACCGCGCTTACCGCATTTGATATGACTGTGGCTATAGCGACTCCGTTTACCGTCATCTTAAATACGATAACGAAAAACAGGTTCAATATAACATTCAAAACTCCCGACGTGGCAAGAGCTATCAGCGGAACCCTTGTTTCTCCCACGCTTCTGAAAATGGCCGCTTCAAAATTGTAGAGAAGTATGACCGGCATTCCGGCAAGATATATCCGAAGATAAAGCAAAGCCAGCGGAAATACGTCTTCGGGAACCTGCAGTATACCGAGTACCGGAGCGGCGACAAGTTCTCCTATCACCGTAACTATCAGGCCTCCGAAAATAGCAACGACTATCGAGGTATGGACCGTTTTGTTTACGCTCGCCCTGTCTCCGTGTCCGATAGCGTGCGCGATGACTACATTCGCTCCAAGCGCGATACCGATAAACAGATTTACTATCAGACTTATAAGCGCGCTGTTCGCCCCGACCGCAGCAACCGCGGCGGTACGCTCCGCTCCTGTAAAGTTCCCGACTACAGCAATATCAGAAGCGTTGAACAGCTGCTCCAATATCGCCGTCGCCGCAACCGGAAGCGCAAACTGCGGGATCTTGTTCCATATCGACCCGTGGATCATATCTATCTGGTGCGATCCAGACCTTGCTTTCAATTAAAACGCCTCTTTTCCGTAAATAATTTTTTGACCGCGATTCAGTATATGACTTTAAAACCAGAAATTCAAGCATATAAATTTTGTTTTTTACCGGATATGCATTTTGTTTTTTTACGGGTTCATATCTTTTTCCGCTCAAGCCTCACGACACATTCACAATGTACGCTCATCGGGAACATATCAACCGGCTGGACACGGACAGGTTCGTATCCTTTTTCCTTCATAAACTTCAAATCCCTTGCGAGCGTCGCCGGGTTGCAGCTTACATATACTATCCTGTCCGGCGCGATATCGGCTATCGTCGAAAGCGTTTTTTCGTCGCAGCCTTTTCTTGGCGGGTCGACGATCACAACATCGGCCTTCTTTAACCCGTTGGCATACAATTCTGGCAGAACGTCTTCTGCAGCGCCGGCGTAAAATTCAGCGTTTTCAAGACCGTTCAGCTTCGCGTTCTCTTTCGCGTCCTCTATCGCCTGCGGAATGATCTCTATGCCGTAAACCTTTTTCGCGTTTCGCGCGGCATACAGTCCTATCGTTCCGATACCGCAGTAAAGGTCGATAATGGTCTCGCTTCCTGAAAGCGAAGCAAATTCAACTGCTTTGTCATACAGCTTTTTTGTCTGCTCCGGGTTTACCTGATAAAACGAAAGCGGCGAAATATGATATCTTATATCGCCGATCATATCTTCTATATATTCCCTGCCGAAAATACTGACGACCTTATCACCGAGTATAACATTGTCGCGTCTCGTATTGACGCAGTACGATATCCCGGTTATCTCTTTATGCGCCGACATCTTTTCGAGGAGCTTATCCGCAAAAGGCAGCTTCTTTCCGTTTATGACAAGGCAGAGCGCCGTTTCTCCTGACGCAAATCCTTTCCTTAAAAAAATATGCCTGACAAGCCCCTTTCCGCTTGCCTCATCATACGGACGTATACCGTTTTCATTCAGCCACTCCAAGACCGAAGCCGTTATGCCTCCGAAATCTTCAGGACTTAAAAGACAGTCATCGCATTTTATTATCTCATGCGTCCTTTCGGCGAAAAATCCGCATACCGCCTTGCCGTCCTTGTCCATACCGACAGGGTACTGCGCCTTATTCCTGTATCTGAATATATTTTCAGCTCCTATAGTGTCGCAGACTTCTATATCCGAAAAACCGCCTATCCGCCTTAAGCACTCGCGCACCTTTGTCTTCTTGAACTCAAGCTGCGCGGCGTAATCCATGTTTTGCAGCTGGCAGCCGCCGCACCTTTTATACACCGGGCACGCCGGTTCGACTCTGTAAGGCGACCTTTCTATAAATTCAACTATCCTCGCGAACCCGAACGTCTTTTTCACTTTTGTAACGACAACTTTCACTACGTCGCCCATAACGGCGTGGCGCACAAAAAGAGGGAAGCCCGAAGTCTTCCCTATTCCTTGTCCGCGATCGTCCTGATCAGTTATTTCAATTGTAAAAACATCATTCTTACTTATCATTTTCCACAGTCGTCTTTCTGATATTAGATTCCAGAAACTTATTATATCCGAGCCAGTCGGTCTTCACCGAGCTGTCCTCCACGATCTCGCGCATAGTTTCCATTCTCGCGTCGGTAAGATCCGCAAGACTAAGCGCAAGCGCTTCCGCTATAGCCGGCTTTTTAGGAGAACCGAATTCAAGCTCGCCGTGATGTGATAAAATACAGTGCTCAAGTTCGTTCGCCAGTATCTCCGGAAATCCGTCTATTTTTGAAATAGCGTCATGCACCATCTGATAGCCGATTATAACGTGTCCGACAAGCTGCCCTTCGTCGGTATAATCATTCATCGGAAACGGCGAAAGCTCTTTCGTCTTTCCGATATCATGGAAAAGCGCCGCCGATATAAGAAGATCATAATTCAAGAAAGGATAAGTCTTCGTATAGATATGGCAGAGCCTTACAACGCCGAAGGTATGCTCCAAAAGTCCGCCGATAAAGCCGTGATGGACGCTCTTTGCAGCGGAGCTTTTTTTGAACGTTTCGATAAAGCCCTCGTCTTCTACAAAAAAGCTGTCGACAAGCTTCTTAAGATACGGATTCTGTATCTTTTCAATATAATCGCAGAGCGCCTTATACATCGACTCCGGCGAATATCTGCTGCACGGCATATAATCCGCAACATTGTATTCCACCTCGTTCGGCACCCTTACCCTGCGTACCGAAAGCTGCAGCGAGCTGTTGAAAAGGCTCACTTCGCCCATTATGTCTATATATTCTCCGGTCTCAAAATCTTCTATTGCCGGGCTGTTCGTATCCCATATCTTCGCGTCTATAGTGCCCGTCTTGTCCTGCAATACCATGTTATAATACTGCTTGCCGTTTTTAGAAACGGCAGCTATCTTTGATTTGCAGAAATATATTCCTGATATCTTGTTTCCGTCTTCAAAATCTTTTATAAATTTCATTAAATCTCTCCAAGCTGGAGCGTCAGCTCTATCGGCGTGTAGCCTCCGGCCACCTGTCTCATCACCGATATATTTACCGCCGTTCCGGGTTCATATGTTTTCAATAATTCGATATACTGCTCCATTGACATTATCTGATTTCCGTCAACGGCAGTGATTATATCATATTCCATCATTCCTGACATCATAGCAGGCGAATTTTCAGCAATCGAAGTAACGATTATACCTCTCGGGATACCGGTCTCCTCGTTTATCTGCTCCGTTACGCTGCTTCCTCTGACTCCCGCATACGCCCTCGCTTCGTTATTCGAAAGCGTTTCTATAAGGTCCCTTATTCCGGAAATGGACAGCGCTGTCATCGTCGTACTGCTTACGGCGTCGGCCTTTTCGGAGGTTATTCCGATCACATTGCCGTCAAGATCCAGTACGATACCGATACCCTGCGAACCGTCCGGAATATTAGTCGTAAGTATCCTGTACTCCGTATCATACAGTGAAATTATATTTGAGGAAGACGTTACCGAACCGTACGCGATATAATCGTCATAGCCGTCCGGATTGCCTATTACGATTATAGGATCTCCTGTCCTTACCATAGACGATGTGCCGAAAGACGACGGAGCCACATTCGAAAGTATCTCCTCCGGAATACCCTCTTTTTCGACCTTGATAACGGCAAATCCCGTATTCGGGTCGCTTCTTTGCAGCGCGCCGTTCGCGCTGTATTTATCTTCAAAGGTAACGCGGATATTTGCGACATTCTCGATAATATCATAATATGTCAGGATATAAAACTCATTTTGGCTTTCGGCCACGATGAGTCCTATGTTCATCTGCTCGTTTTCATACGACTCGTTGAAATAATCAAGCTGGCTCGTTATTCCGGTCACTGTGACCAGCGATTTCTGCGCTTCCGCCGCTATGCCGTGCATTTGCGAATACAGCTGCTCGTATTTATCAAGCGTCAGATCTGTATCATATATTATCTCGGTCACTATCTCGGATTGCTCCGACGTCTCTTCCGATGATGAAACGGAAGTATCCGAGTTTTCCGACGGCGAATTATCCGAAACATCTTTATCAGATGAATCGTCTTCGATAGAAACCTTCGGGTCATCGGCGTCCGGGCCGCCTATGGCAAAGCTCACTCCCTTATAAGCAAACGCAAAAATAACGCCGGCCACAAGCGCTGCCGCCGCCGCTACCGCGATAACATATATGGCTTTTGTCACCAGAGATTTTTTGCTTTTCTTTTTCTCTTTTACTACTTCTTTAATAAATTCAGGATCTTTATTTTTGTCATTTCCGTTTTCCATCCCAAATCCTCCGATTAAAGCTGATTTATTTTAGCAAAGTTATATGAACAATTTATGAATATATGTTATATATATGCTTTCCTAAGTTAAAACAATGGTGTAAAATAACACTGAATAGTCATACATGAAAGGCAATATATAATTGAACGGCAAAGTTTTAAAAACTCTTGAATATAATAAAATAATCGACAGGCTTGAATCGCACGCGGACAGTGAAAGCGGAAAGACTCTGTGCCGTACCCTGCTCCCGTCGTCGGATATCGAGCTGATACGCACTATGCAGGCCGAGACCTCGTCTGCACTTTCACGCATTTTAAAGAACGGAAATATTTCTTTTTCGTCCGCGTATGACCTTAATATACAGCTGAAACGCCTCGAACTCGGCGGCGTATTGAACGCGTCCGAGCTTCTTAAGGTATCGGCTCTTTTAGAAAACGCGGCGCTTGTAAAAAAATACGGCAAGAAAGACAGAAATTCAACCGAAGACGACTGTCTCGACGCGCTGTTCGATTCCATCGTTCCCGTTGAAAAGCTCTCCGCCGAAATAAGGCGCTGCATAATCGACGAAAACGAAATAAGCGATTCCGCGAGCCCCGCGCTTTCAAAAATACGCAGGAGCATAAAAAACACCGAGGGCAGGATACACGCCCAGCTCAACAGCATGCTCAACAGTTCGGTCAGGACTTATCTTCAGGATTCAGTCATAACCATGCGCAACGGCAGATACTGTATTCCCGTCAAATCAGAATACCGCTCCGCCGTTCCCGGAATGATACACGACCAGTCGTCCTCCGGCTCTACCGTTTTTATAGAGCCGATGGCGGTCATTAAGCTGAACAACGATATACGTCAGCTTGAAGCCGACGAAGAAAAGGAAATCGAAGCGATATTGGCTTCATTGAGCAGGGACGTATTCGAAAGTTCCGGAATAATAAAAACAAACTCGGAGCTGCTTATAAAACTGGATTTTATTTTCGCAAGAGCCTCTCTCGCGCTTGAAATGAACGCCGTGGAACCGGTTTTCAACGAGAACGGCTATATAAACTTAAAAAAAGCAAGACACCCGCTTATCGATAGGAAAACTGTAGTTCCTACAGATATCCGCATAGGCGATGATTTTGACCTGCTTATAATCACCGGACCGAATACCGGCGGAAAAACCGTCGCTTTAAAAACTATCGGACTTTTGACGCTTATGGGACAGTCGGGACTTCACATACCCGCTCTTTCCCAGTCGCAGCTTACTGTCTTCGACGAAATATACGCCGACATCGGCGATGAACAAAGTATCGAACAATCTCTCAGTACGTTTTCATCTCATATGAAAAACGTCATTTCAATAATAGAACAGGCCAATGAAAGATCGTTCGTGCTGTTCGATGAATTAGGCGCCGGTACAGACCCTGTAGAGGGAGCCGCTCTCGCCCAGTCCGTCCTTGAGTTCCTGCACAAAAGACATATACGTACTATCGCGACGACCCATTACAGCGAGCTAAAGCTCTACGCGCTTTCAGCCGCCGGAGTTGAAAACGCCTCATGCGAATTCGACGTCCAGACGTTAAAGCCCACATACCGCCTGCTCATAGGAATACCCGGGAAGAGCAACGCCTTTGCGATCTCCGAAAAATTAGGGCTTCCATCGCATATAATAGAAAACGCAAAGACACTCATCAAAGAACAGGACGAATCATTCGAGGACGTTATATCAAAGCTTGAAAAAAGCCGTGTCGAGCTCGAACGCGAGCAGGACGAAATAAAGCGTCTTAAGGCCGAGGCCGAAAACATTCGTAAAAATCTCGAAACCAGAGAAAAAGAATTTACGGAAAAAAGATCTGATAAAATACAGAAAGCTAACGAAGAAGCGTTCGCCGTACTCAAAGAGGCAAAGGACTACGCCGATTCGATAATGCGGCTCTTCCAGAAATCAGCCGCCTCCAACCCCAAAGTGCGCGAGCTTGAAAAAGCGCGCGATTCATTAAGGGATAAAATGAACAAGGCCGCCGGAGGCATGAGCATACAGCCCGAAAAGCAAAAAGCCGGAAAACAGCTCAAGCCGTCGGATATACAGGTCGGTGAAAGCGTCCGCGTTCTCAGCATGAACCTTAAAGGCACGGTGTCCGCAAGGCCGGACAGCAAAGGCTATGTGCTCGTTCAGATGGGAATAATGAGCTCAAAGGTGCATATCTCCGACCTTGAGATAATCGACGAAGACGGCCCAACTAAGCCGGGCTTTTCAAAAAACAGCGGCGGCGGAAAACTGAAATTTTCCAAGTCTCTGACGGTATCTCCCGAAATAAACCTTATCGGCAAAACGGTAGACGAGGCCATAGCACAGCTCGATAAATATCTCGACGACGCATATATGGCCCATCTTTCGGAGGTGCGGGTAGTCCACGGAAAAGGCACGGGGGCTTTAAGGAACGGCGTACACGCTTTTCTTAAAAGCCTGTCGACCGTAAAAGAATTTCATCTGGCCGCCTACGGCGAAGGCGACGCCGGAGTTACAATAGTCAAATTCAAATAGAAGTTATAACCCGGAGGGTCAAAATGCTTAACAGACAAAAAGTATTGATAGTAGACGACGACAACAACATAGCAGAGCTTATCTCGCTGTATCTTACAAAAGAATTCTTCGACTGCATGATAGTAAACGACGGCGAAGAGGCGCTCAATGCTTTTTCCACCTTCACCCCCGATATCATACTGCTCGACCTTATGCTTCCCGGCATAGACGGCTACCAGGTATGCCGCTCCATAAGGCAGATATCGAACACCCCAATAATCATGATGTCCGCGAAAGGCGAGGTCTTCGACAAGGTGCTCGGTCTTGAGCTCGGCGCCGACGACTATATAATAAAGCCGTTCGATTCCAAGGAAATGGTCGCAAGAATAAAGGCGGTCTTAAGAAGATACAGCGCCGCCTCTCAGCCCAAGGAGCCGGCTCCAGCCGAAAAGGGCAAATATGTGGAATATCCCGACCTGAAGGTCAGCTTGTCAAACTATTCCGTTACATACAAGGGCAAGACGGTCGACATGCCGCCAAAGGAGCTCGAACTGCTCTACTTCCTCGCTTCATCACCGAATCAGGTGTTCACGCGCGAGCAGCTTCTGGACAATATATGGGGATATGAATATCTCGGCGATACGCGTACCGTCGACGTGCATATAAAACGTCTGCGCGAAAAAATAAAGGATCACCCCAACTGGTCGCTGAGCACCGTATGGGGCGTCGGATATAAATTTGAGGTTAAAAATTAATGAAGCATAAGCTTTCTTTAAAATTCATCTTTCTGTATATCGCCATAGCCGTCGCTTCCTTTATCCTGATATCGACGCTCGGCAGCTCTCTCGTATGCAAGTGGATAATCTCAAACGAAAGCTTCGGCATGTACGAGACCGCTAACCAGATAGCCGACCAGTATCATAACAAGTCGATATCCACAAAGAGCGAGACCGATTATTCCGCGTTGGACATAATAGCGGTCAAAGACGATATTCAAGTTCAGATAATAAGCAGCACGGGCTCGGTCTACCTCGACACGTCCAAAGACTACGCCGATGACTATTCATACGCCATAGCCGATTTCGACCCGTCCGAATTTGATTCCGGATACTATGTTATCGGGGATTTTTTCGGCACGTTCAGCGAAGACACGATGAGCGTCCTTGTTCCCATCGCCTCAAATATGTCGATAAGGGGATATGTCGCGGTCCATATGCCGATGAGCGAAGTATACGCGGAACGCGAATCCATACTTCTGAACCTGCATATCGTCGAAGTCACTATCCTGCTGTTCACCCTGTCGATAATCATAATGATGAACATATGGATATTTAAACCCGTAAAGAAAATCACTTTAGCCGCCCGGCAGATAGCCGCCGGAAATTACAAGGATAAGCTTGTCATAAAGCAAAACGACGAAATGGGATATCTCGCGGAAACGCTCAACTATATGGCGTCCGAGATGAACGAAGCAAGCGAAAACCAGCACAAGTTCATCTCCAACGTCTCCCACGACTTCCGTTCGCCCCTTACGTCTATAAAGGGATATGTCGAAGCAATAAAAGACAAAGTCATACCGTACGAAATGCAGGATAAATATTTAGACATTATCCTGTCCGAAACGAAACGCCTTACAAAGCTTACACAGGAGCTTCTTTCGCTTGATAATATAGACAGTCGCGTCCGCAAGATGAACTATACGGACTTCAACATAAACAAGCTTATAAAAGACACCGCGCTTTCGTTTGAAATAACATGCCTGAACAAAAACATAACGTTCAAGCTTTCGCTTGAAGGCAGCGAACTGATGGTAAACGCCGATTACGGCAAGATACAGCAGGTTATGTACAACCTTATCGACAACGCGATAAAATTCAGCCCTAACGATTCAACAATAGACATCGAAACGACATACAGGAATAAAAAAGTATACGTTTCGGTAAAGGATCACGGGATAGGCATATCCAGCAAGGATCTGCCGAAGATATGGAACCGCTTCTACAAAGCCGATTCCTCAAGAGGAAAAGACAGGACCGGATCAGGTCTCGGACTTTCCATAGTCCGGGAGATAATCCAGTCCCATGATCAAAAGATAACCGTCGTCAGCACCGAAGGCGTCGGCACCGAATTTTACTTTACATTGAACGCTTCAGAATCGAATGATGAAGATTAACTTAACATTTCAAATAACGAGATCTGGTCGGATTCGGGCAGATCTTTTAATATGCCTATCTGAACGAGATAATTAATTACCGTTTTGCTTATCTTCGTCCTGTTCCTGAAGTCCTCCTGCGAGATGAACCTGCCTCTTGCGGCTTCCGCTGCCACGGCGTCGGCAGCCTTGTCTCCAAGTCCGTCTATAGAATCAAGCGCCGGAAGCAGCTTTCCGTCCTTTATCTTAAACTTGTGCGCGTTTGACTCATATACGTCCACCGGCGCAAAGTCAAAACCTCTCGCATACATTTCCCTTACTATCTTCATATCGCGCAGTGTATCCTGCTCTTTTTTCGAAAGCTCGTTTATGCGCGCGGTGTAGTCTTCAATGTACTGCAGCAGCCTCTCGCGTCCCCTGCACATTATGTCGTAATTAAAGGCGGACGCCCTTATCGAGAAAAACGCCGCATAATAAGCCAGCGGATAATATATCTTATACCACGCTATCCTGTACGCCATCATAACGTATGCCGCGGCATGCGCTTTCGGGAACATGTATTTGATCTTCTTGCACGACCATATATACCAGTCCGGAACGTCGTGCGCTTTCATCTCTTCTTCCCACTCGTGCTTAAGACCCTTTCCTTTTCTGACGCTCTCCATGATCGTAAAGGCCAGCTCGCTTTCAAGCCCTTTTCCGATGAGATATATCATTATATCGTCACGCGTACATATGGCCGTAGATATTGTGGCGTTGCCCTCGGCAATAAGCGTTTTGGCGTTGCCTATCCAAACGTCCGTGCCGTGCGAAAGGCCCGATATCCTTATAAGGTCTGAAAAAGATTCCGGCTTGGTGTCGAGAAGCATTTGTATAACGAATTCTGTTCCGAACTCGGGCACTCCTAGACACCCGAGCTGGCAGCCGCCTATATCCTTTGGAGTTATGCCAAGCGCCTCCGTCGACTTGAAAAGGCTCATTACCTTTGGCTCGTCGAGCGGTATATCCTTCGCGCTCGTTCCGGTGAGGTCCTCGAGCATTTTTATCATCGTAGGATCATCGTGTCCGAGTATATCGAGCTTCAGAAGGTTCTCATCTATCGAGTGATAATCAAAATGCGTCGTGATTATGTCGCTCGTCATATCGTTGGCCGGGTGCTGTACCGGCGTGAACGAGTTTATATCCTCCCCGTGCGGAAGGACTATTATTCCGCCCGGATGCTGTCCGGTCGTTCTTCTTATCCCTGTGCAGCCCTTAACTATCCTGTCGGTCTCACAGCCGCGCTTGGCTATGCCCTTTTCCTCAAAATATTTTTTGACAAAACCGTACGCCGTCTTTTCCGCGAGCGTGCCGATAGTTCCGGCGCGGAAGGTCTGTCCCTCTCCGAAGATGACCTCGGTATACTTGTGGGCGTTGCTCTGATACTCTCCCGAAAAGTTAAGGTCAATATCAGGCTCTTTATTTCCCTTGAATCCGAGGAAGGTTTCAAACGGGATATCAAAGCCCATCTTCTTAAGCGGGTGTCCGCACTTCGGACAGAGCTTATCCGGCATATCCACGCCGCAGCGTCCGGCGTATGAAAGCACTTCTTCGGATTCAAAATCCACATAATGGCACTCCGGACACAGATAGTGGGCGCTCAGCGGATTTACCTCCGTTATACCCGCCATCGTCGCAACGAACGAAGAACCTACCGAACCTCTCGAGCCTACAAGATACCCGTCGTCGTTCGACTTCCATACGAGCTTCTGCGCTATTATATACATAACGGCGTAACCGTTTGAGATTATGGAATTCAGCTCCCTTTCAAGCCGGTCTGTCACAACCTTAGGCAGCTCTTCCCCGTATATCCTGTGAGCCTCGTCGTAGCATATGCGGCGCAGATCCTTGTCCGAATTTTCGATGACAGGCGGGAACTTTCCCTTCCTTATCGGAGATATCTTCTCGCACATATCCGCGATAAGCTGAGGATTCTTTATAACGACATTGTTCGCCTCTGTCTCGCCCAAATAAGAAAATTCGTCCAGCATTTCCTGAGTCGTATGCAGATAAAGCGGCGCCTGGTTGTCCGCGTCCGAATATCCCTGCCCGAACATGATGATACGTCTGTATACCTCGTCGTCCGGATCGAGGAAATGCACGTCGCCGGTAGCAACGACCGGCTTATTGAATTCTTCGCCGAGCCTTAAAATCTTTTTATTTATATCCCTGAGATCGTCCTCAGACATAACGCTTTCGGTACGTTCGTCCTTGATAAGGAAAGCGCTGTTGCCTACAGGCTGGATCTCCAGATAATCATAATAATCGACTATAGAACTTATCTCCTGCCCCGAAGCACCTCTTACGATGGCCGAATGGAGCTCTCCCGACGCGCAGGCTGTTCCGAGGATAAGACCCTCCCTGTATTTCGTAAACACTGATTTCGGAACAAGCGGGTGCCTGTAAAAATATTTCAAATGCGATTCCGAAATTATCCTGTAAAGGTTGACTCTTCCGATCTCGTTTTTAACGAGCACCACCGCGTGGTTGGAATGCAGATGTCTTATGGCGTCGGCCGAAAGCACCGCTTTTTCATTCAGCGCCGTAAGATCCGTTATATCCTGCTCCGCAAGCATTGCACAAAGCTTTATAAATATGTTGGCCGTTGCCTCGGCGTCGTCCACCGCCCTGTGATGGTTTCCAAGATGGACGCCCAAATGCTTCGCTATCGTATCGAGCTTGAACCTTGAAAGCCTCGGGAGCAGATACCTTGAAAGAGATACCGTATCTACAACGGTAGGCTCAAAATCCAAACCGAGATCCGCAGCGTTTTTCTTTACAAACGAGCAGTCGAAGCCCGCGTTGTGGGCCACAAGTACGGCGCCGTTACAAAACTCCAAAAACTCCGGAAGTATGTCTTCTATCGTACGGCTTCCTACTACCATAGAATCATTTATCCCCGTCAGCTGCTCGATACGCAGCGGTATCGGAGTCTCAGGATTTACAAACGTGGAATATCTTCCGACTATCTTCTGTCCTTCGACTTTTACCGCCCCTATCTCTATTATTTTAGAACTGTCGGGTGAAAATCCCGTCGTCTCAAGGTCAAATACGACATACGTATCGTCGAGGCTCTGTCCCTTGGGATTTTGTATGAGCTTCTTTGTGTCGTCTACTATGTAGATCTCGCATCCGTATATGACTTTAAACGGCGACGATATCTTTTTAAGCTCGTCCTTGGAAACCTCGGGGTGCTCCTTCGCGTAGTTGTCCCTGTATTTCTTATCGATATCCTCCATCGCGTGGTTGGCGTCCGGGAAAGCCTGTACAACGCCGTGATCTGTAAGCGCGATAGCCGGGTGTCCCCATTCATACGCGCGCTTTACAAGGACAGCAGCGTCCGTAACGCCGTCCATATCGCTCATCTTGGAGTGGCAGTGCAGTTCTACCCTCTTTTGAGCGCTCAAGTCTTTCCTTGTCTCCTTAAACGGAGCGGTCTCCTTTATTCCCGAAACGAAAGAGATATTGACCTCGTTCGTGAACGAATCCATCGAAGCCTTGCCCTTTATCTTAAGTATCTTTCCTTTTTTGATTTTAGGCGCTACTTCGTCGTATTTTTCCGGATCGAGGAACATTTTTACCTGTATGGAATCGGTATAATCCGTGACCGAGAATATAAAAAGCTTTTTCCCACTCTTAAGGTCGCGGCTGTCTGTATCCATTACCTCGCCTTTTATGACGACGATACCCGGACTTTCGTCAAGGTCGCATATCTGCACCGAATCCTCTTTTATATCATATCCGTACAAGACATCGGGATCCTGTTTATCCGCTTTTCTTGAATGCTTTACCGGCTTTTCCGCCTCTTTATCTTTTGCGGCTTCCGCCTCGGCAACCTCGCCCGCAGCCTCGTTTACTTTCGCATGAGAAACTATCTCTTCGACACGGGCGCGAAGCGCCTCGTCCTCTGATCTGTCGGCAGCGCTTTTGCCATTATTTTCATAATACTTTATTTTCAGTTCAATATCAAAGCCCGCCCTGCTGCGGAAAACCTCGTACAAAAAGTCCGTAAGCTCGGCCTCCATACCGCCAAACAGAGCGCTGCTTTTTATTTTCAAAGTTATTTCCGTATCATAAAAATCAACCTCGGCATCATTTAAAATATGGGCGAGCACATGGCTTTTTTCGCCAAGCTCATATACCATACTGCGCCTGTAGTTTTCAAAAAAAGTCTCCGGCGTATACTGGCTTGACAATATGAAACGCTCGTGGATATAAACCGATATCCGGTAGCCTTTAAAAAGCTGCCTTTTAATCAGTTTCTCGAGCTTGTACAAATGCGCTTTATGTATCCACTGGTGTGAACATATATAAATATTGAGCGCGTCCTTATCCCTGTTCAGGCACACTCTTTCAACTTCTATAAAATCGGTTATCCTCGAAAGCTTTTCGTCAAGCTCCACGTCGCGGAATACCTCTTTAAACTTCTTAAAACCATTTGCCATCTGTTTTACTTCCAATTGTCAAGTTCGTATTTCAATGCCCCAAGCAGCTCGCTTTCCGGCATTTTCCTTATTATCTCACCCTTTTTAAATAGCAGGCCTTCGCCTTTGCCGCCCGCGATCCCGAGCTCCGCCTCGCGCGCTTCTCCAGGTCCGTTCACCGCACAGCCCATCACCGCAACCTTTATATCATACGGATACTGCTGTACCATATCCTCAACCTGCATGGCAAGCGAAATGAGGTCTATCTGTGTGCGTCCGCATGTAGGACAAGCGACGACGTCTATCCCGCCTTTTCTAAGACCCAGCGTTTTTAAGATAAGCTTCGCGGTTTTTATCTCTGCGACAGGATCCGCGCTCAAAGAAACACGGATAGTATCTCCTATGCCGTTATAAAGCAGGACGCCAAGGCCTATGGCTGACTTTATGCTGCCCGCAAACGCCGTACCCGTTTCGGTTATCCCGATATGCAAAGGATAGTCGATATGCTTTACAAGCTCCTCGTGCGCCTTTATAGACATAAGCACGTCCGAAGACTTAATGCTTACGACGAGGTTCTCATATCCGGCCTTTTCTATCATACGGACCTTATCGACCGCGCTTTCAACTAACGCTTCGGCGCATACGCCGCCGTATTTTTCAAGCAGCTCTTTTTCGACCGAGCCGCTGTTGACCCCGACTCGTATCGGGATATTTCTCTCTTTAGCCGCGTCAGCGACCGCCCTGACGTTTTTTTCTCCGCCGATATTTCCTGGATTTATGCGTATCTTATCCGCTCCGGACTCTATCGCCGCGATCGCCAGCTTATAATCAAAATGTATATCGGCGACTATCGGTATCGATATACGCTCTTTTATGCCGCCTATCGCCTTTGCCGCCTCCATCGTCGGAACGGCGCACCTTATTATCTCGCAGCCGGCTTTTTCAAGCTCATGTACCTGAGCTGCCGTCGCTTCTATATCTTCCGTTTTAGTATTTGTCATCGACTGGATAAGGACGGGATTTCCCCCTCCTATCACACGGCCGCCTATTTTTATTACTCTTGTATTTTTCCCCATAACTTATGCCTTTTTCCTCCTGCGCCGAGGCGTATTTTACATTGAACGTTTCCGGCTGTACGTATAAAAAGAATAACCCATATCGCCGGACAAAAATGTCTCACTGCGCTTTTCTACTTGCCATTCTTTGTTTTCATCAAGATCCGGAAAATACGTATCCGCCTCGAAAGCCTTGTCTATTTTTGTGATATACGCCGTATCGCACATTGAAAGAAGCATTTCATATATGCTGCCGCCGCCTATGACAAAAATATCTGACGAGTCGTATTTTTTAAGCTCGGCTTCCAGCTCGTCCATATCGTGGACGATGACCGCGCCGTCTTTAGAGTATTCTTTATTTTTTGTAAGCACAATGTTGACCCTGTTCTTAAGCGGCCTTCCGCCCGGAAAACTCTCAAGAGTCTTTCTTCCCATAACGACTATCTTGCCCGATGTCGTCTCGCGGAAAAACTTCATATCCTCCGGTATAGAAACTAATAATGAATTGTCTTTGCCTATTCCCCAGTTTTTATCTACTGCAGCGATAAGATTCATTGCGGTTCTCCTTATATTTAAATAGCAATAGGAATATTTTCGACCTGCGGCCCGAACTTATAATCCTCGACTTTTACATCGTCCATTGTAAAATCATAGAAATTCTTGATATCGGGATTCAGCGTGACTTTTGGCGCAGGATATGTCTCACGGGTTATGAGCTCCTTAATTATCGGAACATGCCTGTCGTATATATGCGCATCCGCGATCACATGCATTAGCTCTCCGGCTTCCATGTCCGAAACCTGCGCTATGGCCATCAAAAGCAGCGCGTACTGGCATACATTCCAGTTATTAGCGGCAAGTATATCCTGTGAACGCTGATTCAAAACCGCGTTGAGCGTAAGACGGTCGTGACCCGGCTTTTGTTCGGCGTTGAACGTCATAGAGTATGCGCACGGATATAAAGCCATCTCGCTTAGATCCTGGTGTACGTACATATTCGTCATTATCCTGCGGCTGAACGGATTATTTTTAAGGTCAAAAAGCACTCTGTCGACCTGATCCATCATGCCCTCTTTATATTTGTGCTTAACTGCCATCTGGTAGCCGTATGCTTTTCCAATAGAACCGTTTTCGTCCGCCCATTCGTCCCAGATATGGCTTTTAAGATCCTTGATATTATTCGACTTTTTCTGCCATATCCAAAGCACCTCGTCGAACGCCGACTTGATAGCTGTCCGTCTTAACGTTATAGCGGGAAATTCCTTTGTCAGATCGTATCTGTTTACGACTCCGAACTTCTTTATCGTATAGGCGTACGTTCCGTCCGGCCATTTCGGACGTACCTTCTCGCCCTCGGTGCTCGTCCCGTTTTCTATAACATCTTTGCACATATCAATAAAAAGTTTATCAGCGTAACTCATGCGAACTCCTTTATATACGTTTTAAATTTCCAATAACAAGTCTTCCTCGAGAAAAGATTATAACACACAAGATGTAGGTTTTGAATTAGCATAAATAACTATATT
>DVOP01000026.1 GCA_018713465.1 Candidatus Alectryocaccobium stercorigallinarum
ATCATATCTTCCTGCTCGTCCGCAAGCAAAAGCAGTGAAAGAAAACGCTTTTTATCGGTTTTTATTTCTCTTATATCCATTTTTATTTTTCGTTCCCAGACCAGCTTACGTTAGTATATTTCAGCCCCAGCTCGTCAAGCACTTCGCTTTCCCGCTTCTGACAGGTAAACAGAATCACCTGCCTTTTCAGATTCTTAAGGAACATCAGCACCCTTTTAAGTCTGTCGTCGTCGCAGTTTACAAATGTGTCGTCAAGCATAAGCGGCATTTCCTCGTCACCTGAAATTATCTCCGCGGCCGCGATACGCACCGAAATATCTATTATATCCCTCGTGCCCTTGCTGAGCTGCCAGAAAGGAATATAAACGCCTCTGCTTAAAAGTCCCGCTTTCAATTCATCGTCGAAAATAAGCTTTCTTTCTTCTTCCGCACTCAGATACTCGAATATACGGGCGGCGCGCTCTTTAAATCTGTTTTCATATTTAGAGCGCGACTGCTCGGCTATTTCGCGTATCGTATCCTCGGCAAGCTTTAATCCGGCTATTTTTGTTTCCAGCGCTTTCAAAGCTGCGTCTTGAGAAACCGCGTTTTCATATTTAGCTGAAAGCCGCGCTGCTTCCGCCTGCTTCTTACTCAATGATTCCTTCAAATAAGCATTCAGCCGTTCGTCTGACAGCTCTTTTAAATCTTCCCCTCCGTAAGCAGCCGGGCTTATATATCCGTCATCTCCAAAGCTTTCCTCATCATATATGGTTCTATCTTTACGGCTTTTCAATAAAGCTCTTACAAGCAGGTAGCTGCATATTATCAAGACCGCTTCAACTACGAGCAGCACCCATTCTTTAAGTCCGCCGCTTATCAGTCTGTCGATCATCAGCGTTACATCGTTTTTAGAAATATAATTGACCGCGGCTCCGACCCCTATACATATCAATAATATAAGTACCAAAACAAGCAGCCACGACCGGCGCCTTCCGCCTTTGTTTTTAGAAGTCTGTCCTTCCTGCGCATACCGCCTGTTTTCAACTGCGGCTTTTTTATTATCCGGACATTTCTGCCGCCTGCTTTCGTCTATCTGCTTTTTAATCTGCGCGATATCGCCGTTTACATACGATATCTGCGACATAAGCTTCGCCGCCTCTTCCTCCTTCTGCTTTTGCATGCGCCGGTTTTCAGCTTCAAGGCTTTTTCTCCTTGAAGCCAATTCTCCAAGACTTTTTGACACCGTTCCGTCATACTGCGTTCCGTTTTCGTATACGGAATATCTGTCCGTAAGCGCCTGCATTAAAGCTCCCGCGTCTGTTTCACCGCCCTGCGCAGCGCCCCACGTATTCTTATACGTATTCTGCGAGATACCGCCCAAAAGCCTTCCGACGTCAGTATCTTCCGCCGAAAGCGTCTTCATATCATCAGCCGAAACGAGCATATCTCTCTTTTTGCCCGCGGCAAAATCACGGCTCAAAATATATTCCTTCCCGCCGCTTTCAAACTCTATCCTTCCCGAATATTCAAACGGAGCTTCCTTTGGCTCAAACCTTGTGAAATCGTCTGTCTTTGAGGCTTTCCCGCGGCTCCTGTTCATGCCGAAAAGCATTGCTGCAATAAAACCGTAAAGCGTTGATTTCCCGCTTTCATTAGGGCCGTATACGATATTGAAGCCGTCCGTAAATTCAACTTTTTCATCATGCAGTTTTCCAAAACGGTTTATTTTTATCCGGTTCAGTATCATATATCCTTACTCCTGCTCCATCGCTTCAAGTATGACTCTGACTCCCTCGTTAAGCGCGTATCTGCCGGTCTCGTCTGTCCTGCCGCTAAGCTTTTGTATATATTCTCCCAAAAGCGTGCCCTTGTATCTTTGCGCAAGAGCGCTTATGTCCAAGTCCGGCGATGTCATATCGTTTATCTCAAGCACATGTCCGCATTCCCAAAGCCTGTTAAGCCTCAGCCTTCCCGCGGCGCTCCCGCTGCCCTTCACCGTTATCCTGTAGCTGTTGTCCTTTCCGCGCGCATTTATCTCAGCCTTTATCTTATCCTCAAGCGACCCGACTGTGTCCGCCTCGTCCGAATAAACAGCCATATCGATGTATTCAAACGGCGAAAACGGAACGAATTCCGCCCTTGTTCCGTACTCTGAAATATCAACGGAAACATATCCGTGCTTTCCGGCGTCCAGCCTGTCGGCAGGCGAAAGCGCACCGGAATATACCGCCTTATTTTTTATAACATATCCCGGCTTGTGTATATGTCCCATAGCGATATAATCAAAATCCATCGCCATAAGTGCGTTTTTCTTCACCGGGCTGTGTTTCGCGTCGCCGCCGTGAAGCAACAGGATATGATATTTTTCATTGCCCTCTCTTTTCGCTCCGGCATATAAGTCTTTATCCGCTTCATTGTCATAATAACTCAGGCCGTAGACCCTTACGTTTTTTTGCGGTATCGGAACCGACATAAGCTCCCGGCTCCAGAGACCGACCACATTCGGTCCCCAGTTAAATCTTGCGTATGGATTCCCGTCTTTTATACAGTCGTGGTTTCCGGCGCACAATACTACCGTTGTTTCCGGTATCTTAGAAAACAGATAATTTACTTCTCTAAGCTCATCCAACGACGGAATGTAATGAAAAAGATCGCCGCTTATGAGCAGCAGCCCGGGCTTTTCCCTTCGTGCTTTTTCTATAAGATTTTCAAATATACGCCAAAGGGAGGCGGAACGTTCCGCCTCCCATGGATATCCCATATCCGGCGAAGCTCCTAAGTGAACGTCCGCTGTATGGATGATTTTCATATTTTTCTCCTATTATAATGAGCAGTTGTTTACTGTTCTCGGGAACGGAACAACGTCGCGGATATTCTTCATTCCCGTAAGATACATTATACATCTTTCAAAACCGAGTCCGAAACCGGCATGACGTGAAGAGCCGTATTTTCTTAAATCGGTATAGAAAGCATAGTCTTCCGCTTTGAGACCGAGCTCAGCCATTCTTGTTTCAAGCTTTACGAAGTCGTCCTCTCTCTGGCTTCCTCCGATTATCTCTCCGATACCCGGCACAAGGCAGTCGACCGCCGCAACCGTCTTTCCGTCCGGATTCTGCTTCATATAGAAGGCCTTTACATCTTTCGGATAATCCGTTACGAAAACAGGACGTTTGTAAACCTGCTCGGTAAGATATCTTTCATGTTCGGTCTGAAGCTCAACGCCCCATGATATTTTATACTGGAACTCGTCGTTATGCTTTTCAAGTATCTCTACAGCCTCTGTATATGTCACGCGTCCGAATTCGGAGTTCGCCACATGCTGAAGCCTTTCTATGAGCCCCTTATCCACGAAATCGTTGAAGAACTTCATCTCCTCCGGACATTTTTCCATAACGCCGTTGATTATATATTTGAGCATATCTTCTGCAAGATCCATATCGTCCTCAAGATCCGCAAACGATATTTCCGGCTCGATCATCCAGAACTCCGCCGCATGACGAGTCGTATTTGAATTTTCAGCCCTGAACGTCGGTCCGAATGTATAGATATTCCTGAACGCCTGAGCGAACGTCTCTCCGTTGAGCTGTCCGCTTACCGTAAGGTTTACCGGCTTGTTGAAGAAATCCTTTGTATAGTCTACGCTTCCGTCGTCCTTTTTAGGAAGCTCGTCCATATCGAGGGTAGTTACCTTAAACATCTCTCCCGCACCCTCGCAGTCGCTTCCCGTGATTATCGGCGTATGAACGTAAACGAAGCCTCTTTCCTGAAAAAAGCTGTGTATAAGATACGCCGTTACGGAACGCACACGGAACACCGCCTGGAACGTGTTTGTCCTCGGACGCAAATGCAGGATATCCCTTAAATATTCAAGCGTATGACGCTTTTTCTGCAACGGATAGTCCGGCGCGGAAGCGCCTTCGATGCTTATCTCGTCCGCCTGTATCTCAAAAGGCTGCTTTGCCTGCGGAGTAGCTACCAGCGTTCCCTTTACAATTATGGCAGCTCCAACGTTAAGAGATGATATCTCCTTAAAATTATCCAGCTTGTCCGAATATACTATCTGCAGCGTATTGAAATACGAGCCGTCGTGAAGCACGATAAATCCGAACGTCTTCGAATCCCTGACGCTCCTGATCCAGCCCCCAACCGCAACCTGCTTATCTATATACTTATCCGTTTCCTTATATAACTCTCTTACTGTAATTAACTTCTCCATAACACCTCTCCCCAGTTTTTATTATTGATATGAATTAAATATTTTTCGGATGGAATATATTTAATTCTTTGAATAACTAATGAAAACATTCCCATTTTGTTCGAACGCCGCCTGCGCATCTTCAGACGCTACAGCGCGCGTTCCATTCGTAGCCTTATCATACAGCCATATATTATCATAAATATCATATCCGAGGATAACGACCGCTTCGTTCTGCGACCACTGTCCAACGACGGCATATCCGCCGCTTATCTGATATTTTACCGATTCAAGCGTACAGCCGGTGAAATTCCGGATCTCATACTCTTCTCCAAGAGCCGAGGCAATGTCCGCTTCATCTGCCTTTGCGATCGACAGAAGCTCCTCAGGTATCCGCGTAAGCTCTATAGTATACGCCGATCTTATATTTCCTCTTTCCCATACATACTGCTGGGCTTCATTGAGGACCACTCCCGCGTTTGTGTCAGCCTCAGTGACAGCGCTGTTCAGCTGACCGTATACGGCGTACAGACCGCCGTGCGCATATACATAATAATAGCTGTTTTCATATACCATCTGCGGTATTTCGAAGCTTACGGCCGTATTGCTGTCGGACGGATATCTCGTGTCCATATTCAGAAGGTTCGTCACTTCGCCCCATGCAGAAAAGATAAGATATACCTGCGTTCCGTTCCTTTCGCTGACCTTAAGCGATACGTTCACATATGAATCCTCTTCCGGAGCGTAATACAAAAGCTGGTCGTCCGTTGTAGCTGAAAGGCCGCCGTTTTCATTATAATGCGCCCTCTTTAAAGTTATAAGCTCATTTTCTATGCTTACAGACGTGACATAAATATTATCCGTCTGATATTCCCTTACCGTCTTTCCCTGCGGATCCGCTATGATTATCCTGTACATCGGGAAAACATCGTTTCCGCCGGAGTCGGTATAACAGTCGGCGGAATGAGCCAGCCCGTATATCATATCCTCGCCGACAAAGCCTAACGTCCTTATATAGTCTCCTGCAGGGGCTTCAAAGGAAATCGTCTCGCCCGTTTCCAGGTTCAGCTCGTTCAGCGTATCCGGATACTTTCCGTCGCCCTCCGCCCATGATATGAGCGTCTGCGAAGCCGATACGGATATAGCCTGCCAGTCAAGCTCAGATTGAAGCACCGTTACGTCAGGCTCCTCTCCAAGGTGAACGGTATATATCGTATCGTCATAATACAAAAAGCACTGATCGTTGCTGTTTGTATACGACAAAATGTCAAGTCCCTGAGCCATTATCTGATAACCGTCCGAAAGCGGTATAAAGAGCAGCTCGCGCGTTGTGTTCGTATCGGCGTAATATCTGCATATGCTGACTCCGAGACAGCCCTCATGGTCTCCTGCCGACATATATCCGTATACTATAAACGTCGTATTTCCCTCATCTGAAACAGACGACACCGAAATACCGTGCGAATTGTTTTCATATCTCTCGTCGGTATGCGAATCGCCCCTGAAGCTGAATATGCGGCACGCCTTGTTGGAGCTCCTGTCATACTGCCACAATTCGCCGGCCTGGACAAACGCCGCTATATCCTCTGACGGATTTGTCGCAAATTCCAGGTCGCTTCCCGTAACTCCCAAGCTTATCCCGTCATCTGTCAGCACCGGAAGGCTTCCGTCAAAAAACTGCGTGACCGTTCTTTCATAGTTTAAGAGTATGACTTCATCATTGCTCCTGCGCATTCTGTAATACTCGGACGCGGTATAATACTCTGTTCCGCCGTCTTCGTTCTGCGCCGAGACAATGTATTCCATGCCGATACTCACGGTAGTCTCGTTTACCTCAAGTATAGTCGGAACCGCCATTTTTACAAGCGAAGGTTTCATATTTCCCCACGCTATCTGCTCTTTATCCGACTTGAGCGTTACGTAATGAAGACTGCTGTTCACATAAGAGCTCTCCGTCTCAAGCTGCGACAGCATTTCATCAGTGAGGTTGTTTCCTATACAGTTCTGGTAGAACGCGTCGGCGTATTCGAGATAGTACGATAATGTCTGCCCGCTGTCCTGAGCAAGTCTCGTATAATAATATACAGGCTCTTCCTCCCCGATGTCTATCGAAAATTCAAGCATATATTCCTGATCTACCGCCACAGGCTCTTTTAAAGTGAATTCCGAAATAAGCTTTCCGTTTTCTCCATTTAAAGAAAGCCTGCCGTTTTCGATAAGGCTCCCGTCCTCAAGCGACGTGACCTGATATCCGGCGCTTTTTATGTCCGCGTTATGCGTCTGTATTTCCACCGTCAGATCCCTGTCGACCGAAACCGGAGTAAGAGATTCCCTGAATGTCTTTTTATTTATATCC
>DVOP01000027.1 GCA_018713465.1 Candidatus Alectryocaccobium stercorigallinarum
CTTCTTGAATTTTAATTCTTTTTAAGAGGTATTACAAGGGAAAAATATTATAAAGGAGAACGGCATGAATTTGGGAGCGCGGTGGGAGGAAGTTGTGGTATGAGTTGGGTATATAAAGGGATATAACCACAATATGTTGTGTTTGCAGTTGCATTTTTGATGGATTTCATGTAAAATTTTGGCGGATATTAAGGAGGGTGAAATGGCTTCACAAAACTATGACGCTTCCAGCATAATCGCTTTGGAGGGCCTTGAAGCTGTCCGTATGCGTCCGGGAATGTATATCGGAAGCACGGGGCGTAAAGGTCTTAATCATTTGATATATGAAATAGTAGATAACGCCGTTGACGAGCATTTGGCGGGTCACTGCAGCCATATAAAGGTAACGCTCGAGGCGGACGGCTCATGCACGGTCGAAGATGACGGACGCGGTATTCCTGTCGGAATGCACGAAAAGGGAATGTCCGCGGAAAGGCTCGTTTTTACGACGCTGCATGCCGGAGGAAAATTTGATAATTCATCGTATAAGACGAGCGGAGGACTGCACGGAGTAGGTTCTTCGGTTGTCAATGCGCTTTCGGAATATCTTAATATAGAAATAAGCCGCGACGGATATGTTTTTTATGACAGCTATGAGCGCGGAACGCCGACGACAAAACTTGAAAACGGACTGCTTCCAAAGTTAAGGAAAACAAAGGAAACAGGCACAAAAGTAAATTTCAAGCCCGATCCTGAAATTTTTGAGAAGACGAGATTCGCTTCGGCGGAGGTTAAAAGCCGACTGCACGAGACGGCGTACCTCAATCCCGAGCTTACGATAGATTACAGAGACCTTCGCGACGGGAACGATGTTCAGATAACGTATCATGAGCCGGAGGGTATAATCGGCTTTGTCAAAGAAATAAATAAGAACAAAGAGATAATCAACGAGCCGGTTTACATAAAAGGCGAGAGCGAAAATATAAGCGTTGAGATAGCTTTTCAGTATGTAAATGAATTTCAGGAGAATGTGCTCGGCTTCTGCAACAACATCTTTAACGCGGAGGGCGGAACGCATATAACCGGTTTTAAAACGCAGTTTACGCAGGTGATGAACACATATGCGCGCGAACTCGGCATCCTGAAAGAGAAGGACGGGAATTTTACCGGAGCAGATATAAGAAACGGAATGACCGCGGTAGTTTCCGTAAAGCACCCCGATCCGAGATTTGAGGGACAGACGAAGACGAAGCTCGACAATCCGGACGCGGCAAGAGTTACGGGAAAAATAACGGCTGAAGAGGTCGTAAGATATTTTGACAGGAATCTTGAAACGCTTAAAGCGGTGCTCGCTTGTGCGGAGCGTTCCGCCAAGATAAGAAAAACTGAAGAAAAGGCGAAAACAAATCTTATCTCCAAGCAGAAATATTCGTTTGATTCTAACGGAAAACTTGCAAATTGCGAGAGCAAAGATCCGAAAATCTGTGAAATCTTTATCGTAGAGGGCGATTCTGCAGGAGGCTCTGCAAAAACGGCGAGAAACAGGAACTTTCAGGCTATACTTCCGATAAGAGGAAAGATACTAAACGTCGAAAAGGCGTCTATGGATAAGGTGCTTGCAAACGCCGAGATAAAATCGATGATAAATGCGTTCGGCTGCGGCTTTTCCGAAGGGTACGGCAATGATTTCGATATAACGAAGCTGCGTTATGACAAGATAATTATCATGGCGGACGCCGACGTCGACGGAGCGCATATTTCTACACTGCTGCTTACGCTGTTCTACAGATTTATGCCGGAGCTTATTTACGAGGGTCATGTTTATGTGGCTATGCCGCCGCTGTATAAGGTCATGCCGTCGCGCGGCGAGGGCGAGTATCTGTACGACGATAAGGCGCTTGAAAAATACCGCAAAAACCACAAGGGACAGAAGTTTACTTTACAGAGATACAAGGGTTTAGGTGAAATGGACGCCGAGCAGCTTTGGGAGACTACGCTTGACCCTAAAAACAGGAGACTGAAAAGGGTCGAGATAGAGGACGGAAGGCTTGCGTCGGAGATCACGGAAGTCCTTATGGGAACGCAGGTGCCGCCGCGACGCGATTTTATATATGAACATGCGCGTGACGCGGAGATCGATGCGTAAAAACCATTTTTAAATATATACTCTTCAGATCGCAAATTTTAAAAGCATTCCCGACCATAGCAGTCGTCCTCCTCAGCCATAACCGCTCGACGTGCTCACACATATCAATTTCGCCGTCGAGCATGTCTTCGGACTCCTTTGTGCAATATGGTCAGTCATTGCTTTTAATAATTTGCTTATTCAATTTAAGTAAGTTTAGTTAGAGGAAATAAAAGAAACATGGAAGAACACATTATCCGGACGGAATATTCGGAATTAATGCAGAAAGCATATATAGATTATGCGATGAGCGTTATCGTGGCAAGGGCGCTGCCGGACGTGCGCGACGGGCTTAAGCCGGTCCAGAGGCGTACGCTGTACGATATGCTCGAGCTCGGAACGTATCACGATAAGCCGTACAGGAAGTGTGCGCGTATAGTTGGAGATACGATGGGTAAATATCACCCGCACGGCGACAGTTCTATATATGACGCGCTTGTCGTTATGGCTCAGGATTTCAAAAAAGGGCAGGCGCTTGTCGACGGACACGGGAATTTCGGCTCTATTGAGGGAGACAGCGCTGCGGCGATGCGTTATACGGAAGCGAGGCTTCAGAAGATAACCGAGGAGGTTTATCTTAAGGATCTCAATCTGAATGTAGTGGATTTTATGCCGAATTTTGATGAGACCGAAAAGGAGCCTGAGGTACTGCCGGTACGTATACCGAACATACTCGTAAACGGTTCCGACGGTATCGCGGTCGGAATGGTGACGAGCATTCCGCCGCACAATCTTGCGGAAGTAATAGACGGCATAAAAGCCTATATGAAAAATGAAAACATATCTACAAAAGAGCTTTTGGATATCATACACGGACCGGATTTCCCGACAGGCGGGGCGGTCGTAAATAAGGACGAGCTGGCCGAGATATATGAGACCGGAACGGGAAAGCTCCGTTTAAGGGGCAAAGTCGAGGTCGAAAAGGGAAAAGGCGGAAAGCAGTCGTTAGTAATAACACAGATACCGTATACGATGATAGGGGCGAATATCGGAAAATTTTTGAACGATGTCGCTGACCTTGTAGAGAGCAGAAAGGCTCCCGAGATAGTTGATATTTCAAACCAGTCGTCCAAAGAGGGGATACGTATCGTCCTTGAGCTTAAAAAGGGAGCTGATACCGAAAAGCTGAAGAATCTTTTATATAAGAAGACAAAGCTTGAAGATACGTTCAGCGTGAACATGCTTGCGGTAGCGGGCGGCAGGCCTGAGACATGCAGCCTTAAGAAAATAATAGAGTATCATGTCGATTTCAGGTTTGAACTTGCCACGAGAAAATATCAGAATCTTCTTGCGTCGCAGCTTGAGAAGAAGGAGGTCCAGGAGGGCCTTATAAAGGCCTGCGATATAATAGACCTGCTTATAGAGATAATCAGGGGCAGCAGCAGCCGTCAGATGGTCAAAGACTGTCTGACTATGGGCGTTACAAAAGGTATCAAATTTAAAAAGCAGGCAAGCAAGAAGGCGGCGTCCGAGCTTTGCTTTACGGTAAGGCAGGCCGACGCGATCCTCGATATGCGTCTTTATAAGCTCATCGGAATGGAGATAATGGCTCTTAAAAAGGAGTACGACGAGACGCTTAAGAAGATAGCGCAGTATGAGGACATATTAAATAATTATGATTCTATGGCTAAAGTCATCACCGACGACCTTAATGAGATAAAGAAGGAATACGGAATAAAGCGCCGCACTGTTATATGCAATGCCGAGGCCGCTGTAGTAGAAGAGGAGCCGGTTCAGGATATCGAAGTCGTAGTGCTCGCCGACCGCTTCGGATATGTGAGGAGCGTCGATCCGGCAACATACGAGAGGAATAAGGAATCTGCCGACGGGGAGAGCCGTTTTATAATAAGGTGCATGACGTCCGACAGGCTGTGCGTATTCACGGATAAGGGAAATATGCATACCGTAAAGGTCGGACAGATACCGTTCGGAAAATTCAGGGACAAGGGAACTCCCGTCGACAATATTTCTGGATATTCAAGCTCCGGCGAATACATACTTTATATGGAAGCGATGTCGCGCGTAAAGAACGAAAGGCTTGTTTTTGTATCCTCGTCAGGCTTCGTTAAAGTTACAGCAGGAGACGAGTTTGACGTGAGCCGCCGTACTATTGCCGCAACAAAGTTGGCTGATGAGAGCGAAAGGCTCGTGCTTGTCGGAGATTCGGCGGCGTTCGATAACATCGTACTGCAGTCAAAGAGCGGATATTTCCTGAGATTTCCGGTAAAAGACATTCCGGAAAAGAAAAAAGCGGCTATAGGCGTTAAGGGAATGAAGCTTGCCGAGAAAGAGGAGCTCGAGGCTGCGTATCTTGTGGCGGCAAGGGCGGAGCTGAGTATAGAATATAAAGATAAAAATATTTCGCTGAATAAGGTTAAACTTGGAAACAGAGGTGGAAAAGGAGTGAAGATTAGAGTATAATTCCATATTAGAAAAAATATATTTCTCCGGGAACCGCTTGCGCTTAGGACTCAGCCTAACGCTTCTAAGCTCAAGCTTCGGTATACTCGCTTTCACTAAGAAGCAAGGCTTCGTATGTTCCCTGCGAAAAATATTTTTTCGTAGTGCTTATACTCTAATGAATGGATAAGTGAAGGCTGGAAAATACTGATAGTTTCAGTGTGTCAAAAAAATTAAAAAGGAGCGGAATGGTATGAAGAGGATTGGATTACTTACGAGCGGCGGCGATTGCCAGGCATTAAATGCTGCAATGCGAGGAGTTGTAAAGGGTCTTGCGCATAGTCTCGATAAAATGGAGATATATGGTTTCATGGATGGATACAGAGGGTTGATACACAGCGATTTCCGCATCCTTACCTCTGCCGATTTTTCCGGAATACTTACAAAAGGCGGAACTATCCTTGGAACTTCAAGGCAGCCGTTCAAGCAGATGAAGGTTATCGGTGAAGACGGAATAAACAAAGTCGAGGCGATGAAGCAGAATTATTATAAATTAAATCTGGACTGCCTCGTTATACTGGGAGGAAACGGAACACAGAAGACGGCTAACCTTTTAAGAGAAGAAGGACTCAATGTTATCCATCTTCCGAAAACTATTGATAACGATATTTACGGAACGGACATTACGTTTGGCTTCCAGAGCGCGCTCAATATCGCGACCGAGGTCATCGATTGTATCCATACTACCGCGGCTTCTCACAACAGGGTGTTTATAGTTGAGGTAATGGGCCACAATGTAGGCTGGCTTACGCTTCATGCCGGAATAGCAGGAGGCGCGGATATAATTCTCATACCTGAGATACCGTACGATATAAACAAAGTCGTTGAAGCCATAAACAAGCGTTCAACTGCAGGAAAGGGCTTTACAATACTTGCGGTAGCCGAGGGCGCCATATCGAAGGAGGACGCGGCTCTGTCTAAGAAGGAATATAAAGAGAAGCTCAAAGATTATAAGCATCCGTCGGTATCATATGAGATAGCGGCGCAGATCGGAGAGATGACCGGAAACGAAGTGCGCGTGACGGTTCCGGGACATATGCAAAGAGGCGGAAGTCCGTGTCCGTATGACCGCGTGCTCTGTACGGAACTTGGCGCGGCTGCAGCTAAATATATCCTTAAAGGCGAATATGGATTTATGGTCGGCATGGTAAACGGAAAGACTACAAAGGTTCCGCTCGGCGACGTTGCCGGAAAGCTTAAATATGTTGATCCGAACTGCCAGCTTATCGCTGAGGCTAAGCAGATAGGCATTTGCTTCGGCGACTGACAATATTTTTGAGGTCTGAGCAGCACTGAAAAGACTTAGTGCATTTGTGCTTAAAAGGTGGAAAAAATATTTATTATATATTATAATAACGTAAAATTTTTAAAATCGGAGGCGCGACATGGCCGGTGTAAAAGAACTGCTCCGTTCGGAGGAGGACGGAAGTCTTAGTTTCGGGGATCATACTTTACCCGAAAAGACGAAATTAGAAGGTTATAAACATCAGGGTGATATTTATAAAGTAAAAACATTTAATGAGATGACACGTCTTGAAAAAAATGATACCTTTCTTTATGAATCAACGCC
>DVOP01000028.1 GCA_018713465.1 Candidatus Alectryocaccobium stercorigallinarum
ACAGGCTAACGATATGATGATTTGAGTCGCTTTATGATTGAGTAAATATTAAAGGCGGAGCGATCCGCTATATCATATGAAGAGGAAAAATTATGAAAAAAACATTTGTTACAAAGGAGAAGCTTGAGGAAATAGCGGCAAAGATACCGACTCCTTTCCATATATATGACGAAGCCGGAATAAGAAGAAACGCGGAGCTTGTTAAAAAAGCTTTCTCATGGAATCCGGGATTCCGCGAGTATTTTGCGGTAAAGGCTAACCCTAATCCTACGCTTATCAAAATACTTGGCGAATATGACTGCGGCTGCGACTGTTCTTCGGAAACGGAGCTTATGCTTTCAAATGCTATGGGATTTACGGGCGATCACATAATGTTTTCGTCAAATGTCACTCCTGACTGCGAGTATGCCCTTGCAAATAAATATAACGCCATAATCAATTTAGACGATATAACGCATATCGAAAGTCTTGAAAAGACGCTCGGATATATCCCGAAAAAAATAAGCTGCCGTTATAACCCGGGCGGAGTATTTAAAATATCCAACGACATAATGGACAATCCGGGAGACGCTAAATACGGAATGACTACAGAGCAGATATTTGAGGCGTTTAAGATACTTAAATCAAAAGGCGCCGAGGAATTCGGAATACATGCGTTTCTTGCAAGCAATACGGTAACTAACGATTATTATCCCATGCTTGCAGAAGTTCTTTTCGAGCTTGCTGTAAAACTCGGCAAAGAAACCGGATGTCACATAGGCTTTATAAATCTTTCTGGCGGTGTAGGCATACCGTATAAGCCTGATCAGGAGCCGAACGATATATTGAAGATCGGCGAGGGCGTAAGAAATGTTTATGAAAAGGTACTCGTGCCGGCAGGCATGGGGGATGTGGCTATATATTCCGAAATGGGCCGTTTTATGATGGGACCGTACGGCGCGCTTGTTACAAGAGCTATACATGAGAAACATATATATAAGGAATATATCGGAGTCGACGCGTGCGCGGCGAATCTCATGCGTCCGGCAATATACGGGGCGTATCATCATATAACGGTGGCAGGCAAGGAAAACGAGCCGTGCGATCATAAATATGATGTTACCGGTTCTCTTTGCGAGAACAGCGACAAGTTTGCGATAGACAGAATGCTTCCGAAGATAGATATGGGCGATCTGCTTATAATACATGATACCGGCGCGCATGGGTACTCTATGGGTTATAACTATAACGGCAAGCTCAGATCGGCTGAAGTACTTTTGAAAGAGGACGGAAGTTTTGAAATGATAAGACGTGCTGAAACGCCTAAGGATTATTTCGCGACGATTGATTTTACGGAAGAATATAGAAAAATGTTTGGATAAACTGTTTTTTGATCTGCGGCTGTGTAAGCGCGAAGCGCGCGTCAGCCGCCTTATTTAACGGACATGGTAAATATAATTGGAGATTAATTTATGATACGACATATAAAAAAAATCGACGGCGTACATATTGCTGACAACGCTGTCGTCTGCGGCGACGTGACTATCGGGAAAGATTCAAGCGTATGGTACGGAGCGGTTATCCGCGGAGATGACGATAAGATAACGATAGGAGAGCGCACAAATATTCAGGACAATTGCGTACTGCATTGCGACGAGGGGTTTCCGATCACGGTAGGAGATGATGTTACTGTCGGACACGGGGCTGTCCTGCATGGCTGTACGGTTGGAGATGGAAGCCTTATCGGAATGGGAGCGGTGGTTTTAAACGGCGCGAAGATCGGAAAAAACTGCCTTGTCGGAGCAGGCGCGCTTGTTACCGGAAAAATGGACGCTCCGGACGGAAGCATGATAATCGGAAGTCCGGCGAAAGTTAAAAGAGAGCTTACGGAAGAAGAAGTGGCAGAGAACATGCACAGCGCGGTTTTTTATGTTGAATGCGCTAAAGAGCATTTTGAATAAAAATTTTTCTTGCATTTTGTAAAAACTTCAAGTATAATGCGAATGTTGTGACATGAGAGCTGTGATATGTAAGGTTGCTGTTCATGGAACAGGTAATTTACATGGAGCAAATGTCCGTTCAAGAAACAGGCGACAAGTCACTGTACAATTTAAAATGGTCCGCTAAAGCAGCGGAAACAACGTGTGAGCATTTATGACACACACGGAGAAGTGTACAGTCACCACTGTCGTACGTAAAAGTGCGAATAAGGAGGCGACTTTTTTTATGGCAAATCAGCAGATTATGAGAATTGTTTTAAAGGCGTATGATCATCAGTTAGTAGATGCATCGGCTGCAAAGATCGTGGAGACGGTCAAGAAGAACGGCGCGGCTGTAAGCGGTCCGGTACCGCTTCCGACTAAGAAAGAGGTTGTTACTATTCTTAGGGCTGTTCACAAATATAAAGATTCACGCGAGCAGTTCGAGCAGAGAACACACAAGAGACTGATCGATATACTTACACCTACACAGAAGATCGTAGACGCTCTTTCAAGACTTGATATGCCCGCTGGAGTTTTCATCGATATAAAGATGAAGACCAAGTAATAACTAAGTAACCAATTAACAATCCACAAGTTAATCGATATAGAAGTAATGTCTACATTCCACTTATATCTGTTAACTAGAATGAGCTCCTAACGGAGTTCCGCTGTAGAAAAACAGGAGGAAAAAATGAAAAAAGCGATTTTAGCTACAAAAGTTGGAATGACACAGATTTTCAACGAAGACGGAGTTCTTACTCCGGTAACTGTGCTTCAGGCCGGACCTTGTGTAGTAACACAGGTCAAGACAGTTGAAAACGACGGCTACAGCGCTGTTCAGGTAGGATTTTCGGATATCCGCGAGAAGCTTCTGAACAAGCCCGAGCTTGGACAGTTCGGAAAAGCCGGTGTTTCGGCAAAGAGATATCTTCAGGAATTCAGATTTGAAGACGCCGAGAACTACGAAGTTGCGCAGGAGATCAAAGCCGATATCTTTTCTGTAGGCGATAAGATCGACGCAACGGCCATCAGCAAAGGTAAAGGATTCCAGGGCGCGATCAAGCGTCACGGACAGTCCAGAGGACCGATGACACATGGTTCTAAATATCACCGTCATGCAGGATCTAACGGAGCTGCTTCGGATCCGAGTAAAGTTTTCAAAGGCAAAAAAATGCCGGGACAGATGGGACATGTACAGGTTACTGTTCAGAACCTTGAAGTCGTACGCGTTGACGCCGAGAACAATCTGTTGCTTGTAAAAGGTTCTGTTCCGGGACCGAAGAAATCCCTCGTAACGATCCGTGAGAGCGTTAAGACAGTAGGGTAAGCCTTATCAGGAAGGAGGAACACTTTAGATGGCTAACGTAGCTTTATTTAATATGGAAGGCAAAGAAGTTGGAACTGTTGAGCTTTCTGATGAGATTTTCGGTGCAGAGATAAAAGAACATCTTGTTCATCAGGCTGTTGTGCTTTATCTTGCCAACCAGCGTCAGGGCACACAGAAAGCAAAAACACGCAGCGAAGTGAGCGGCGGCGGAAGAAAACCGTGGAGACAGAAAGGAACAGGTCATGCAAGACAGGGTTCAACGAGATCTCCGCAGTGGACAGGCGGCGGCGTTGTATTCGCTCCGGTACCGAGAGATTATTCTTTCAAAATGAATAAAAAAGAGAAGAGAGCCGCTCTTAAATCGGTTCTTACAGCGAAGGTTCAGGAGAACAAGTTCAAAGTTATCGACGAGCTCAAGTTCGACGAGATCAAAACAAAGAACATGAAGCAGGTCCTTGATAACCTCAATGTAAACAAAGCGCTTATCGTTGTTGGCGAGGAAGGCGAGAACGTAGTTAAATCAGCAAGAAACATCGCTGATATTCAGACTGCTTCACCGAGCACGATCAACGTATACGATATACTTAAATACGACACTGTCATCATTACAAAAAGCAGTGTTGAAGCAATCGAGGAGGTGTATGCATAATG
>DVOP01000029.1 GCA_018713465.1 Candidatus Alectryocaccobium stercorigallinarum
CCGAATAAATTTTATGTTAAACTGTATAAAATCCAGAAAATACACAGGTAACAGATATGCATGAGCTGAGTATAACCGAAAGCCTTCTTGATACATGTTTAAAGGAAGCCGATAAACGAAAAATAAAAAAAATAACCGGTATAAACATCAAGACCGGCGTATTTTCAGGCGTAGAACCGGAATGCATACAGATATACCTCGACATACTCTCCGAAGGTACCATAGCCGAAGGCGCGAAGCTTCACTCTGAAACGATACCGGTAAAGCTCATGTGCCTTGACTGCAAAAACGAGATAGAAACAATGCACAGCATAAGCGAATGTCCCGTCTGCAAAAGCAGACGGCTTAAGCTTATATCCGGAAACGATTTTATAATAGACAGTATCGAGGCGGAAACCGAATGATACCGCAAAAGTTACGGAGGGAATGATTTTGAAAAAAAATATTTCTCTTGATATATACGGACTTGTGCAGGGCGTCGGATTCCGTCCTTATCTTCATAAAAAAGCCCGTGAATTTAATATATGCGGCAGGGTCAGAAACACTTCAGACGGCCTGTCCGCGCGTTTGGAGGGCGAAGAAAAAGACCTTGAGGCCTTTATAAACGGACTTAAAGCTTTTCCTCCAAGGCTTGCGTATATAACCAAAACCGAATACAGTTACAACGACGTTCTTGAAGGCTTTACCGATTTTGAGATACTGGAAAGCCTGAAAAAGCACGGCGGCTATACCTTTGCCGGAGCCGACACCGCGCCTTGCGAAGAATGCATGCGCGAGCTGTACGACCCGTCAGACAGGCGCTACCGCTACGCGTTCATAAACTGCACTAACTGCGGGCCGAGATATTCCATAATACGCTCTCTTCCGTACGACAGGGCAAATACCGCTATGGACGGTTTTAAAATGTGCGGCAGCTGCCAGAGCGAGTTTAACGACATTGAAGACAGACGCTACCACGCCCAGCCCGACTGCTGCGGCAAATGCGGACCCGAAGTATTTTTCCTTGATAAGAACGGCAGCAAAATTTCCGGAGACCCGTTTATCTTTTCTGGAAAACTCATATCCTCCGGCGGCATACTTGCCGTGAAGGGGACCGGAGGCATACACCTTGCCTGCGACGCCACTAACGATAAAGCCGTAAAGAGGCTTAGAGAGCTTAAAAACCGCCCGGCGCGTCCGCTTGCGGTAATGGCGCGCGATATCAAGGCCGCAGGAGAAATTTGCGATATCTCAAAGCAGGAAGCAGAGCTGCTTGAGTCGCCCGCGCGCCCTATAGTGCTCCTTGCGTTAAAAAACAGCCGCTTCCCGGAGCTTAGCTTCAGCAGAAGGCTTGGCGTAATGCTTCCGTATACTCCGATGCATTATCTTCTCTTTGACGCTGTTAAGTATACGGATATATTAGTTATGACAAGCGCCAACAAAAAAGGCTGCCCGGTGCTTACGGACAACGACGAGGCTTTAGAAGTGCTGGACGGCATAGCGGACGGTTATCTTTTCCATAACAGGGATATAGAAAACCGTATCGACGACTCCGTAGCCGCAGTACGCGCGGACGACAGGAACGTAACAGGCGGCATATATTTTTTCAGGCGGAGCAGAGGCTACGCTCCTCTTCCGCTTTCTGTATCTGATGACGTTTCCAACATACTGGCTTTCGGAGCCGAGCAAAAAGGCTCTTTTACTATAGGAAAAGGCCGCTTCGCTTTTTCGAGCCCGCATATCGGCGACCTGAAGAATATGGAGACATTCGAACATTACGATAAAACTCTGAAAAAGTATATGCGTCTTTTCGACGCCGAACCGAAATATCTTGCCTGCGACATGCACCCTGATTATTTTTCGACACGTGCAGCCGTTAAAATGTCAAAAAAGCATGCTCTTCAGCTTATGTATGTGCAGCACCACTGGGCGCACATGGCCTCGTGCATGGCGGATAACGGCCTTACAGGACCGGTGTTCGGCATAATATGGGACGGCACAGGGCTTGGCGGCGACGGCTCTATATGGGGCTGCGAATTCTTAAAAGGCGATTATTCTTCATATAAAAGAGCAGGCAGCATAAGGCCTATTGCCCTGCCCGGCGGCGACAGCGCCGTTATAAATATAAACAGGACGGCGTTCTCACTTTTGTACGACTGCAGACTTGACAATAAAGCCGAAAAATATATTCCGTCCATAAGCGAAACAGAAAAGTCCGCTATCTCGGCGATGATAAGCGGCGGTATCAACTGCCCTAAGGCAAGCAGCGCAGGCAGGCTGTTTGACGGGATTTATTCCCTGCTTACACAAACAGGCAGTATCTCTTACGACGGCGAAGCCGCACAAAAGCTTGAGGCGCTTTCCGAAAATGACAGACCTGAATTTGACAGGCTTTTAAATGCTCCTGTATATCCACTCTCTTTTTATACAGAAGATAATGTCCGTAAGTTTGATATCCGTCCGATTGTAGAATCGATCGCTGCCGAGCTGGACAGAGGCGTAAATATCTGCGATATCGCGGAAAAATTCATGCTTACGCTTTGCCGTATGGCGTTCGAACAGACTCTTGCGCTTAATACAGAAAGGCTTCCGGTAGTCCTTTCTGGCGGTGTTTTTTTTAATATGTATATTTTAAGCGGAGTTTCTGCGCTGCTTGAAAATGCAGGTTATAAGGTTTATACGCACAGGCGCGTCTCGCCCTGCGACGAGGGCGTAAGCTTGGGGCAGCTCGTTATAGCCGCCTGCGCTAAAGATAAGATAGCTAAAGGAGAAAAAAATGTGTCTTGCACTTCCGATGAAAATAATAAAGGCTGATCCTCCGCACGCCACAGGCGAGGCCGGCGGGCTTACCCAGGATATACGCATAGATTTTGTAAACGACGTCAAACCCGGCGAATACGTAGTCGTGCACGCCGGCTTTGCCATACAAAAAATGAGCGACGAAGAGGCTCTTGAAAATATCCGTTTTCTAAAGGAGATTGAAAATGAGCTGTGAGACCGAAAATGTTTTCGAAAAAGCGAAAAAATATTTTACAAGGCCGGACAACAGCGAAAAGCTTATTGGGAAGATACATAAACTTTCAAAAAATACAGGCCCTGTAAATATAATGGAGATATGCGGCACGCATACGATGTCTATCGCAAAGACCGGGCTGAAAAGCCTGCTGCCCGAAAACGTGCGGCTTTTATCTGGCCCGGGCTGTCCGGTATGCGTTACGCCAACCGGAGCCATCGACAATATCCTGTCTCTTTCCGAAGATAAGGATATAATAATAGCAAGCTACGGCGATTTACTGAAAGTGCCTGCGAAAGGTTCCGACTGCCTTATGAGCAGGAAGGCGAAAGGCGCGAACGTTGAGATAGTATACTCGCCGATGGACGCCGTTGAGCTTGCTAAAAAATGTCCCGATAAACAGATAGTCTTTATCGGCGTAGGCTTTGAGACGACGGCTCCCGGAACGGCGGCCTGCATATCGGAGGCGGCATTACAGTCTCTCGACAATTTTTCCGTGCTATGCCTGTTAAAAAGGACCGAGCCAGCTCTGCGCGCGCTTATCTCCTCCCCCGGCTTTAAAGTCAACGCCTTTATCTGTCCTGGACATGTGGCGGCGATAACCGGAAGCGGCGCATTTTCTTTTCTTTCAGACGAATACGGCTTCCCCGCCGTCGTTTCAGGCTTCGACGCGGCCGACCTGCTCTATTCCGTTTACATTCTTGTCAGTATGCTTAAAGACAGGCAACACGGCCTTGTAAACGAGTATAAAAGAGTCGTAAGCGAAACGGGAAACGTCGCGGCGCTTGAACTTACGGATAAGATTTTCAACATCTCAGACAGCCTCTGGCGAGGCCTTGGCACTGTCCATAACGGCGGCCTTGAGATTCGCGAAGAATATTCGGAATTTGACGCGCGGAAAAAATTCGTTCTTCCAAAAGATGTCAATTCGGAACCCGACAAATGCCTTTGCGCCGAGATAATAAAGGGAAACAGCTCTCCTTTTGAATGTCCTTTGTTCGGAAACGCCTGCACGCCGCTGCATGCGGTCGGCCCGTGTATGGTATCGTCGGAAGGTTCGTGCGCGGCGGCGTATAAATATGAGCTTTAAACTTTAGGAGTGCTTATGGACGATATAATTACATTAGATTACGGCAGCGGCGGTCAAAAGACCTCGGAGCTTATAGACAGCCTGCTCCTGCCGGCCTTTGAAAACGAAGCTTTAAACGCGCTCGGAGACGGCGCGGTGCTTTCTTCGAATGAAAAAATAGTTTTTTCCACAGACAGTTTCGTCGTTTCCCCGTGGAAATTTCCTGGCGGAAACATCGGAAAACTCTGCGTGTGCGGAACCGTAAACGATATATCTATGTCAGGAGGTATCCCTAAATACCTGAGTCTTTCATTTATAATCGAAGAGGGCTTCCCGGTCGAAAGCCTTAAGGAAATAATCCGCTCAATATCAACTGAAGCAAAAAACGCCGGCGTTATCATAGCCACCGGCGACACGAAGGTCGTCGAAAGAGGAAAAGGAGACGGTATATATATAAACACGTCCGGCATAGGCTTTCTAAAGAAAGAACTGAAGGGAAAAGAAGCTATCCGCGAAGGCGATAAAGTGATCGTGAGCGGAAGCGTCGGCTGCCACGGGGCCGCCGTAATGTTGTCGCGCACAGGTCTTGCTGACAACGGCGCTCTTATGTCAGACTGCGCCTGCCTTAACGAACTGGCAAACGCGGTTTTAAACTCGGGCGAAGTGCGCATAATGCGAGACCCGACAAGAGGCGGCCTTGCCACTACATTAAACGAATTCACGGAAGATAACCCCTCGGAAATATGCATAGAACTGGACGAGCCTTTGATACCTGTCGACGCTCCCGTTCTTGCGGCCTGCGACATGCTCGGGCTCGATCCGCTGTACTGCGCGTGCGAGGGCCGTCTCGTTGCGGTAGTATCTTCCGGATCGGAAGAAGCGGTATTAAGTGCCCTTAGAAATACAAAAGGCGGCGAGGACGCCGCCTGTATAGGTACCGTAACAAAAAGCCGCCCCGGAAAAGTCCTCTTAAAGACCGGGCTTGGCGGCACAAGGATACTGCAAAAGCTTAGCGGAATGCAGCTCCCGAGGATATGCTGAACTATAGTTCTCCGCTTGTCAGCTTACGCGCGGCTGCTTTAAAAATCCATGTCCGCGATAAAGCGTTTCTGAAAATATTCATCACCGCCTATCTCTATATGTGCGGCATTTTGGGATATTTCTTTTGCAATGCGGCGGTATCCGTCGTTTAAAAGCAGCATTACGGCTCCCGCGGCGGAGCCGTTTCCTATGTTCATGGTCTTATCCTCAAAGCTTTTGTCGATAAGACCTGCTTCAACGGCCGAACTTACCCTCACTGCATTTCCGAAGCCTCCGGCAATATATACCCGTCCTATGCTTTCTTTTTTTATTCCTGTCTTTTCGAGAAGCGTTTCTATCCCCGCAAGGACGGCGGCTTTTGCGTTTTGTATCTCGCGTATATCCTTCTGCGTTATATATACTTTATCCGTAAGCTGTATGCGCAAATTTCCCCCGTCGCTTACGATATATTTCTTAAATTCCTCTTTAATACTATTTTCACACGTTATAAGACCTGTTTTGTCTATCGCCCCGGCTTTTAAAAAGAAGGCTATCGTATCAAAAATACCTGAGCCGCATATCCCGCTCGCGTCCTTATCTCCTATCACTTTGAATTCAAGCCTGCCGTCGAACGGACAGACTTCGCTCACAGCTCCCTCCACGGCCGCCATGCCACATTCTATAGAGGCTCCCTCAAACGCAGGTCCGGCCGGAGCCGATGTAACAAACAAGCCGTCTTTCGTCTTAATGACTATTTCCCCGTTGGTCCCCAGATCGATAAGCAGTGAAACGCGCTCGTCCTCCAACATTCCCGAAGCAAGTACCGCGCAGGTTATGTCCGCACCGACAAACGCCGAAATGCATGGCGGAAAATATATTTTCATGTCTTTTTTTTCAAACCCAAGCTCTTCTCCCGAAAATACAGTATCAAACAAACTTTCAGGCGTAAATGGATATGTTCCCATCGAAACCGGAGATATCCCCGCCAGAAGATGAAGCATTACAGTATTGCCGCTTACGCAGGCGTATTTTACGTCGGAGCGGTTTATTCTCGCCTCTTCGCACATCTCATAAAAAAGCCCGTCCAGTTCTTTTACTATGAGTTTTTGAAGTTCGGCAAGACCCTCCGGCTGCTTTTCGCAGTAGCTGATCCTGGACAATACGTCCGTTCCGCATACAGTCTGAGGATTCACAGCCGACTTTGCCGATAAGAGCTTTACAGCCGACAGGTCGTACAGATACGCCGCCACCGTAGTTGTCCCCACATCGACGGCAAACCCGTATCCGTTTTTATCTGAAACTATATTTTTCTCTTTAAAATCCATCAAAACGGCCGCGCCGGCCGCTCTTTTTACATATTCCGCCCTTTTTTTCCTGTGTCTTATACAGTACGGAAAAGGACATTTCCCGTAAATGCATTCCCCTTTGCATATCTTGTCCATATTTACCCCGCAAACGCAAAATTTAAAAAGAGAGCTCCGATTAAGGAACTCTCCCTCCGGTCATATTTTTCATTATAATTACAAAGAACTGAAAAACGGCTCGTCATATATATTGTGGACTACCGTGTTCTCTTTTACGTCTATTGCCTTCTTGATAAGCTCGATCGCGCCGTTTATACCGTATACTCCGGTATCTATCGCAAGATTATAGCTGTCTATATCGCCCCATTTCTTGCTCGTATAGTAGTTATAATAGCTCGATCTTGACTTATCGGTCTTGATTATCCTGTCTTTTGCTTTAGCAACTGAAATATCAAACAGCTCGGATACTCTCTTTATCCTCGTTTCCATTGGAGCGTGAATAAAAACCGACAGGCAGTGCGGATTGTACTCCAGCGCGTAGTCGGCGCAGCGTCCAATAATAACGCACGGTCCCTGATCCGCTAATTTCTTTATAGCCTCGAACTGCGCCAGGAATATCTTCTGGTTAAGCGGCATATCGGCATAAAGTCCCGACGGAAATCTCGTAGAAGAATATGTGTCCATAACAAGCGAGAATAAAAAGCTTCCGGTAGGTTTTTCGTCCTGGCTTTCAAAGAGCTCCTTGCTCAGGCCGCTGTCCTTCGCAGCTTTTTCGAGCAATTCTTTGTCATAACAGGGAATGCCGAATTCCTTTGCAAGCTCTACTCCGATCTGATGTCCACCTGAACCAAACTGACGTCCGATTGTAACAATTGTGTTCATAAGCTTCCCTCCTTATCTTAAGCCCTTTGTTATAATCAGCTTTTAATTTGATTTGTGCAATTTGCGATATAATTACGCTTTTTTCACGGCTTTATTATAACAAATGCTGTTCAACTAATCAAGTCAGGCAAGCTTAATTAACAAATTTTCAAAATAATTCGGAAGAGGCGCATAAAATTCCATATATTCTTTTTTCACAGGGTGCACAAATCCTATCATATAAGCATGCAGTGTCTGCCCTGTGAGCCCCTTTACCGGACACTTTTTAGGGCCGTAAACTTCGTCGCCCAAAACCGGATGTCCGATTGAAGACATGTGCACGCGTATCTGATGAGTGCGTCCGGTATGCAATGTGCATTCAATATAAGTATATCCCTTAAGTTCCTCTATGACGCGCACGTCGGTTACAGCGGGCTTTCCGGTTGCAACGCCGGCCGCCATCTTCTTCCTGTCCGTATGATGTCGTCCTATTGGCGAATCGATCGTAAACTCGGCTTCTTTTAAATGTCCGTGCACTATCGCCCTGTACCTTCTGTTTATGCTGTGTACGGCAAGCTGTTCGGCAAGGCCTTTGTGCGCCGCGTCGTTTTTGCAGACGACGAGCGCCCCCGTTGTGTCTTTGTCTATGCGGTGCACGATACCCGGCCTCAGAACGCCGTTTATTCCGGAAAGCTTATCCCTGCAGTGGTACATGACAGCGTTTACGAGCGTGCCCTCATGGTGTCCCGCCGCAGGGTGCACTACCATTCCCTTCGGCTTGTTCACGATAAGGATATCGTCGTCTTCATAGATTATATCGAGCGGTATATCTTCTGCCGAAACTTCCAGCTCTTCCTTTGGCGGTATAACGATAGAAACCGAATCCTGGCTCTTAAGCTTATGATTCGGTTTTACATTCTTTTCATTTACGCGCACAAGGCCGTCTGAAAGACATTTCTGTATATAGGACCTCGAAAATCCGTCCATTTTTTCCGTAAGGAAAACGTCGATACGTTTCCCGTTATCTTCGTCAGATACTTCAAAGACAAAATCATTCATCGTCTTTTCTCTTTTTCTTTGACGAGAGGAAAGAAAACTCCCCCTCTTTATAATAGAACAATAGTAAAAGCACGAGCGCCACGACTGACAGGCTTACATATATATCGGCTACGTTGAAGATAGGAAAATCTATTATCTCGAAATATATAAAGTCGACCACATATTTGTTTATTATCCTGTCGATAAAATTGCCTATCGCGCCCGAAACAAGAAACAGCACGCAGATATTAAGCGGCAGATAACGTCTTGTTTTCGGCACTTTCCTGAAAAACCACGCGGCCAGTATCAAAAACGCGACCGTCAGTATCCAGAATACCGGCTGCATTCCCTGAAGCATTCCGAACGCCGCGCCCCGGTTCTCCAAATATGTGAGACGAAGCACGCCGTCTATAAGCGTTATACCCGCCGTATCCTTAAGATATACGACCGCCAAATATTTCGTAAATCTGTCAAAGGCAAGCAGCGCCGCAAGGCAGACAAACATAGTTATATAAAATTTCCTGCTGCTTACGCATTTTGAAGCTTCCAAGTAAAACCTCCGCTGTACGATAATAAAGAGCATCAGTCATTTCCTGACGCTCTTTTTTTAATTAAAGATTATTTCTCATTGTCGGTACTGAACCGTTCAGTATATCGGTGATGTCTCCTGATATCCCTACGTTCTGAGGCGTCAGGATAAAAATATAGCTTGAGACTTTCTGAAGAGAACCGTTTATCGTGTAGCAGGCGCCCGATGAAAAATCGATAACTCTCTGCGCTATTTCCACGTCTAAGCCCTCAAGATTAAGCACGACCGTACAATTCGCAAGGAGCGTATCCGCTATTTCTCTTGTCTCCTCCATATTGGCAGGTTTTATCACCCGGACTTCCATGCTCTTGCCGGATCTTTTGCGCATAGGCGTTATCCTGCTCGATGAAGAAACGCTTTTTACCGGTTCAGACGACGCAAAACCTTTGCTCTTTGAAGCCGGAGCTTCATCTTCGTCGTAATCATCATCGTCATAATCGTCGTCATCGTCGTCGCGTTTTCCTAAGAAACGGCTGAAGAAGCCTTTTTTAGGTTTCTCTTCTTCGTAATCGTCCTCGTCCTCTTCTTCGTCTTCCTCATCATAGAAATCATCTTCATCGTAATCGTCGTCATTATTTATACGTATTGCGTTAATGAATTTGTCGAAAACACCCATCTCAAATCTCCCTGTATCATATATTATAATTTCGTTCCCCGAAAATCGCCGTGCCCACTCTTACATGGGTAGCTCCCTCTTCTATGGCTGTCATATAATCATTTGTCATTCCCATGCTGAGCACGCTCATAGAGACATTATCAATATTTTTAGACACTATGTCAACACTTAATTGCTTTAATTTTCTAAAAACCGGCCTGTTTTCCTCCGGATCGCTCACGAACGGGGCTATCGTCATAAGTCCGCGTATATGTATATTCGGCAAAGGAGCTATCTTTTCGACAAGTGAAAGAGTTTCGTCAGGGCTTACGCCGAACTTGCTCTCCTCGCCCGCCACGTTAACTTCTATAAGTATATTTTCGTCGGTGCCGTGCTTTACGGCCTCCTTGCTTATCGTTTCGGCAAGCTTAACTGAATCTACCGAATGTATCATCTTAACTTTCCCGACGATATATTTTACCTTGTTGCTCTGCAGATGTCCGATCAAATGCCAGTCAACATCGTCCGGAAGCTGCGGTTCCTTGTCCATAAGCTCCTGGACCTTATTCTCGCCGAACTGCCTCTGCCCCAGAGCATAGATCTCTTCTATATCCGATACGGGCTTGGTCTTGCTTACCGCTATCAGCGTTACCGAATCTCTTTCACGGCCGGCTCTTTCACACGCCAGCGCTATATTTTTCTGAACCTCTTCATAATTTTCCCTAAGCATGATATACCCCTTTCGCCGCTTATTTGACGATCTGGTTCTCCTTGACTTTACTGCCGTCCTGAACGATGAAATCGTAAAGCGATATACCGTAATCCGTTCCCTCTTCTACTATACAGTATTCAAGATTCTGGTCGATGACCTTTATTTTCCTGAATACGGCGTAGCCTCTGTTCACGCTGTATACGCCCTCGAGATACGCGGTCTTCCCGATAGTATATTTCGCGGTCGAATCGGTCGCGACAAGCACGTCGCCCTCTTCAAACGCGCTCATATCGACATAATACAAAGCCTCCCCGTCTTCGTCCCCGGGCTGCGTCTTTTCGTACAGACTCGTACGCACGAACTCGGTGCTCTTAGTCCCGTCTTCGTTTGTGACTTCTTTAAGGAAGCCGGCGTCCGTGCCGCTCTCTCCGCTGTATGTCAGGAAAGCTTCAGGTATGGTATAGAACTCTTTTTTTACTATCGATGATACCGGGATCTTGAGTCCTGTACGCGTGTTGCTTATTATCTCGACGTCGATGAACCTTTCGTCGACATACCGTATAAGGCCGCTGTCAAAATCTATACGGCCGTATCTCTGTCCGTCTTTTTCAAAAAACGACAACTCGCCCTTTTCGGTATTGTTGTCCGTAAGGAATTTTACCTTTATCTCCGACAGCGACGCGAGACGCACGAGCTGATCGTCCGTAAGAGTGAATATTATGCTCCAATTCTCTCCGCTTATAAGCCTGTACAATCCGTCGCCTATCTGCACCCTGTCCTGGTTTTTATGTCTGTCGCCTTCATATCCGGAATTCCGTCCGAAATCAGGCGTAACGTCGTCGGCTGTCATATCCTCGTATCCGTCTATAAAAGTCGATACGATACCGTCTTCGGAAGACGTATAGAAATGCCCCGAAGAAGCGTCTACCGCCGCCGCGTCCCACATTATATTGGAAATACTGTATTGAAGATCGTATATATTCTCAAATTCGACCGGGTCAAAATTACCCGCCGCGTCCGCCGAGAGCTTCCTCAGCTCCTCAAAATCGCTTCCGCTTATCTGAACGTTAGACTCGGGCTGTTTTTCCGATGTAACGCTGCTTATAAGGTCGCCCTTTGATACCTTTGAGGAATCCCCTATATAGAAATTGACATATCCGTCGGCGGAGGATTCGACCACAGTCTCGTCTCTTAGTATAAGAGCGTTGTACGTATCGTTTCCCGAAAGAGGCCCTTCCGTTACCTGATAAGTGTCTATATGATTCCTGAACGCATACATCAG
>DVOP01000030.1 GCA_018713465.1 Candidatus Alectryocaccobium stercorigallinarum
CGGGTTTCATTGTCGGACTTGCGATGACGTCTATCGGCTCGGGAATAATCCTTCTGGCGACCGGCGGAAACAAGGTTCCGAAGACAGAACTTGGAAATTTCAGCGTAATAGGGCAGGGATATGTAGGACCGATACCTATCTGTGTTATTATAATGATAGGCGTATTGATAGTCTGTCATATAATACTTAAAAAGAGCCGTTTTGGAATGAAGGTAATGGCCGTTGGCGGAAACAGGGAAGCGGCGGTCACATCCGGAATCAATGTAAATAAGGTTATCCGCCAGGTATTTATATTGGACGGAATATGCTGTGCGATAGGTGCGATCATTTTTATGTCAAGGCTTAATTCGGGAGATCCGGCGGCCGGCGGCGGAATATGTTTCGACGCTATTACGGCTGCCTGTGTAGGCGGCGTATCTATAGCCGGTGGCGAGGGTTCAATTTCGGGAAGTTTTATTGGAGCCATTATCGTAGGAATCATTGACAACCTGCTGAACCTGCTGAATGTAAACGCTAACTTTCAGGATATCGTATCAGGCGTAGTAATCATTGTTGCGATCGTTGTAGACGTAAGCGTTAAGAGAGCGATAGCAAATAACGTAAAGAAAGCCGTAAGATAATAAATATACGAGGTGTAAAAGTGGATCTGCGCATGGAAGAGTGGCTTGCAAAAAGGGCGGAAACGGATAGAGAAAACTATTATCCGTATTTTGGTCTGCAGCTGCTCGGACATACCTTTCCGCTTGTGCAGAAGATGAGTATTAAAACCAAACAGCCATTGTTTGGTTTTAATGTTCCATGGGGAAAAGAGGCGGTCGCCTCGGAAGTATGCTGCTATGAAGTAAGGGAAGATATCGACAGAAAAAGTCTGGAAGAATGTTTCGGATTGCTAAATAAAATAGCAGATGAAGTGCCGGATCCGTATTCGAAGCTTCATAAATATACTTTTATCAGCATGGTTTTGCTGACGAAGGATTTTAATGATAAAGAGCTTAAGAAACAGATAAAAAAATATAAATACGAGCTGCGGTACTCGCCTAAGCAGCAGATGTACGGCTGGACATCGTGCAGGATATGCGTAATAGATTTTGAGTCGGGAGAAATGTGCTGGAATGCTATGGGCGATTCACTGGCCGTAAGGATCGGGAAATGGAGGGATAGTAAAAATGGAATATGCTAAAAAAGTGCTGAAAAATGTGGGCTATGAAGATCCTTTTGTTCCGTTTATATCGGGATTTTATGAGTTTAAGATCCCGATAGGGGGAACTGAACGCAGGGTGATGTGGTATATACCGGAAGATGCCAGACCATCTACGGCCGGAATTTTGCTTGTTCCGCCCGGAAAGGTCTCGATCGACGAGTTCATGGAAAACAGCAACTGGATCGAAATAGCCGATTCCGAGGAGACAAAAGAGCGGCTGATAATATCAGTCGTGGAATCAGGACCGGAAGGCTGGAATGTAAACGAGGAATATGGAAACGCGGAAGGCTATGTAGCATATCTCACAGCGGCATGTCAGTTATTTTCTTTAAGAACGGTTGCTTGTGTCCATGAAGCAAAAAGATATATTATCGGCTATAAAGACGGCGCAAACATGGCGATGATGGCGGCTATGTGGGATCCGGCTGCCTATGCGGGCGCTGCGGCCATAGCGCCGACAGATGTCCCTGCGGAATATATAAGCAGGGCGGAAACTGATTTTGCTTTGAATTTATACGGTTACGAAGATCCCGGGCATACGCATGGTATAAAAAAGGGAGACATTCCGGTTCCGGCGTTATTGATCGGAGAGGACTGGCTGGATGACAGCACGGCAGCTAAGCATTTCAGAAAGATTTGCGGCTGTGCTGAAAAAGCGGCGCTTGTCGATACGGAGATCAAAGCATATGTACGTGAAACCGAAGCGGAATATCCCGTAAATCAGGATAGAGAATGCTATAGGGTATGGATCGGGAAAATGGCAGATCCGGCGAAAGATCTTGGAAAAAAGATAAACCGGAAAATCTGGAAATCATTTTTATATCCTGTACGCAGATGGATGGGAGATCCGGGCGGAGACCTGCGGGTGACGGAAGATCCCGTAATGGATCTCGGTATGGTATATCACTATGAAACGGTAGACGGCTTTAAAAGAGAATGGTATGTTTATGTTCCGGATTCGGTTGCGGAAAAGCCGGAGCAGAAGGTTCCGTTGGTAATAGCGTGCCACGGATACAGCTGTACCGGTGAAATTTATATCGGAAACAGCGAATGGACCCGCGTAGCAGATGACTATGGATTTATCGTTGCCTTTCCTACGGCAACGCCGGGATGTATAGACAGCGCGGCGCCGGAGGGCGGAGTTTCACCTGACAATGTACCGCTTCCCGCTTGGAATTGCGATCCGGACGCAAAAGACAGGCCGAATGAAATTGCTTTCTTTGAACATATGATAAATGATATCTGCTCGGAACATGCAATAGATACAGGGCGCATGTATATAACCGGACATTCTAACGGATCTATGATAACCTCATGGCTCGCGCTCGCGAAACCGGAGTGGTTTGCCGCGGCAGCGCCGTGTTCGGGAATATTGTATATGATAGGAACGGAAAAATGTCTTGAAGCGGAAGAGACTAAGAACCGTAAAAAGGTCGAGCTTCCGATCTGGATGCAGGGAGGCACGGAAGAACCGTGGCTGCTGGACGGCATACCGGAAAATGATAACCGCACGGTAAAAAGCATAAAAGCCTGGTGGAAGCTCAATGATATGCCGGGCGAAGCGCCTGACGAGTATATGGATAAGGTCGTTTATAACGGACGTTGGAACGACTGGTTTTTCGATAAAAACCGTATCCCCATGCTCAGGTACAGCAGCATAGATTATATGCCGCACGCTAAACTGCCGGAGCAGTCATACAGGATATGGGAGGATTTCTTCTCGCATTTTTCACGGCTTGAAGACGGAAGCATAAAGTATACCTTCTAAAAAAGTAAAAATGTGATCTTAAAGGAGGCTGTCGAAGCGGCAGTCTCCTTTGCGGCTGTATGTAAAAAAAGTGCGGCAAGCCGCAGAAATTTTTCGTGTAAACTGAAAGCACGGAAAATATAGTAATTTAGCAGGAAAATAAAGAGAATACAACTAAAAAAGCAAGATATTTTATTGCTATTTAGGTATAATATTTAAAACGAGATATTATAAAAAGGAGACAGGCTATGAAATGTACGGCATGTATTGAAACGATATTTACGGAACTGCCTTGGGAAAAGAGGTTTATGGCTGCGAAAAAAGCGGGGTTCGACGCCGTTGAGTTCTGGAGCTGGACGGATAAGGACTTGGAGCAGGTAAAGAAGCTTGCCGAAGAAGCGGACATCGTTATAAGCGGGTTTAACGGCGACGCCGATTATTCGCTTGTGGATCCGACGCACAAGGAAAAGTATCTTGAGTTTTTAAAGAGCTCTCTTGAAGCGGCAAAAAAGGTCGGGGCGCTCAGCGTGACGATACATTCAAATGCGCTTGGCGAAGGCGGAGTAGTAGTAAACCACTATGATGAGCTGTCGTCTACCGTTAAGCTGTGCTCGATGTATGATATGCTAAAGGACGCTGCTGTTATGGCGGAGGAAGCCGGGATAACATGCAATCTTGAAGCGCTCAATATAACGACCGACCATGTCGGCAATTTCCTGCAGACTACGCAGATGGCGGCTGAAATAATTCGGGTTTTGGATTCGCCCCGGGTCAGGATATTATATGATATATATCATATGCAGCTGAACGACGAAGGCTCTATAATAGATACAATAACGAAATATGTTGATACTATGGGGCATATACACATAGCCGACGCGCCGGGAAGACACGAACCCGGAACAGGAGAGATAAATTATAAAAATGTTATAGCCCACCTTGAAAAGGTCGGGTATACGGGATATGTCGGCTGCGAGCTTTTCCCGAAGAACAGCAGCGACGAAGCGGTAAAAGCTATAATGGAAGTTATGGGCAGATAAGAAAGCCGGCGGAAAATTTCCGCCGGTTTTTTGCGCTTTGTGCCGCCGGTTATTCCGACGAATTTTCGGAACGGTAGAGATTCGGCGACATTCCCGTTTTTTGTTTGAATACGTTAAAGAAATAATTTGCGTTCTGGTAGCCGGTCATCTGGGCTATCTGTTTTACCGGATAATCGGTCGTGCGCAGCAGCATTTGCGCCTCGTGTATACGCAGGTGCGTTATATACTGCATGAGCGAGACGGCTTTTTTATTATCGAAAAGATGAGAAAGATAGTAAGGGGAAATAAAAAAGTAATCCGCTACGGACTGTAGGGTTATTTTTTCGCAGTAATGCACATGGATATAATCGAGTATCTCTTTGAAAAGCTGGTCTGAACGTGACGCGGGAGCCGCGATGGATTCGGACAGAGGCGTAACGTCTCTGCTGATAAGCCGCATAAGGACGTTGAGCTCGCAGCTGCATATATTCTCCCAGCCGTCTTTTTGAGTCATAAGCTCGGATTCGAGCAGCTGGAATTTTGAAGACAAGACTTCCGGAGCCGATGTAAGATTTATTACAGGACAGCTTCCGTCGGGGATCATATCGGATATATCTGCCAAATGCAGGACATAATAATCAGGCGTCGCCTGACTTTCGTATGCGGAAAATGAAAATTCAAGCTTAGAACTTCCGGGAGCGGCAATTATGTCGCCGCTTTTTGCTAAAATACTCGTGTCGTCAAACGATACCTTGACGAAACCTCTTTTTATGTAAACAACAAGGAACAAATCTTTATTCTGAGGCACTGAAAGCCTGCTTTGTTCAAAGTAATGGCAGAAATTGTGAATATGTATATTTGAAATTTTATTTAACGAAATAAATCGGGTTTGTTCTATCTTAAGCATTTTGGTCTCTTATAAACAAAACGTTCTTTTTATTTCAATCAAAAAAGTTTCCAGTTACATAAAATTTTAAAACATCTTATCTATTTCAATAATCGTGGCGGCATATACTTTTATAAGCGTCATCAGATCTTCGATAAATATCGCTTCGTTGGCTATATGTCCGATACCGTACATTATCGGGAAGCTTTCGCGTATCCTGTTCGGGCCGAACGGGATAGCGTTCGGAAGCTTGTGCGCGTATGTTGTTCCGCCCATAGAGTACGGGGAAAGCTTGGTTCCGGAATATTTATTCGCCATATTTGTTAAAAAAGACGACATAGAGAGCGGAAACGGATCCGGAGTCCACGGGTCTGTGTTTGAAACGAGCCGGCAGTCGAAGCCGTTGCTTTTTGCGACTTTTTTTACTTTTTGTATGACTTCGGCCGATTTATGTATATTTGCATATCTGATACTTATAGTGTGTGAAAAACGGTTTTTGGATACGCTGGTCGTTGAACAAATATGGGTGGTCGCTTCGGACGGCTTTAAGTAGTCGTACAGGTCGAACGGAAGTCCATCGCATGAGCTGTATACGTTATAAAGAAAATTAAGCACGGGTCTTGCCTGATTAACAAGACCGATATCCATAAGCAGCTTTGCGAGGATAGGTATAGGCGACGTCCTGTCAAAAGGAAACGCTGCGTGTCCGCCCTTTGTGCGGACGCTTATTTTGATAAACGGTCCTGCGGGTATCACCGAACAGTTTGGAACGTTCTTTGTCTTTTCCAGGACGTCTTTGTAATTGGCGCCTTTAATAAGGGCAAAGGCCGTATCCGGTATTGCGTTTGTGTCGTAGCCGGCGTGAAAATCTTCAATAAAATCATCTTCAAACGGGCATGTCAGTTTAAAATCCGCGCAGCCTTTTTCCTGCGTGCATACCGGAAAATCGGCGTCGGCAACAAAGCTGAGCTGCGGAGCGTCGGTTGACGTAAGATACCTGTCGATATCGATCATTCCTATTTTTTTCGCGCAGCCGAATACGAGCTCGATCGTATGGACGAGCTGAACCTGATTTTCTTTTAAAAGTTTAAGCAGATATAAAAGCGAGATAGCGGCCCCTTTGTTGTCCTGAACGCCGCATCCGATTATATAGCCGTCGTGTATGTATGCGGAAAACGGGTCGCTGAGCCACACGTCGGAAACCGCGGCAGTATCAAGATGAACAAAGACCCCGATCTTGCGGTCGGTCTTTCCGGGCAGTATCGCACTTCCGCAGTAATAGTCGTAATTTTTTGTGTCTAAACCGAAACTTTCCGCAAGACCAAGAGCAAAGTCCAAAACGCGGGCGCAGTCTGTCCCGCAGGGGTACTCGGGATTTTTGCTCTTTTTTGCGACGCTCGGTATAGCGACTATCCGCGTTATATCATTAAGGATATCTTCTTCTTTTTGCGCTATCCAATCGTCAAATTGCATATCATACATGTTTTTTGAGGCCTTTCTTTGTGCAAACACAGGTTAAAACATCGATTAACAGCATATCTGAAGTAGACAGACAGTAGTAAATTGCAGTTTTAATTATTATGAAATGATAAGGTCGCAGACTGGAAATGTCAATAAATCTGACGGAAAAAGAGCAAGATATGTGATATGTACCGCTGAAGTAAACAAGATTTTTGAAATTGCCTGTTTTATAATGCAATTATAACCAAAGACCTTGCAGGCAAAAATAAGGAGGAAATTAAACATTATGAAAAAGAGAAAACTTGTTTCTTTAGTACTTGCCGGTGCGTTAGCGATAAGCGCGCTCGCAGGCTGCGGAGGCGGCTCTGACGATTCATCATCTGCTTCTTCAGGCTCATCAACAACATCGGAGTCTTCTGCAAGCTCTGAAGCGTCAACATCAGAAAGCTCAGAGTCGTCATCGGCTTCTTCAACTTCTGAGTCTTCAGAGGCGGCAGGCGACGCGGAATATACAAAATTCACGCTTGCTACATCTATTCCGCTTACAGGAACGATGATGCAGTACGGAACAAGCTATCAGAATGGTATAGAGATGGCGGTTGCGGACTTCAACGCTTCAGGCGGACTTGGAGGACAGGATGTTGTTGTTCAGATCAACGACGACATGGGCGATGCGAATGAGGCTATCAACGTTGCGAACAAGATCATAAGCGATTCAGACGTATTCGCAGTCGTTGGTTCTTATGGCTCAACGCTTTCAATGGCAGCTGCGCCTGTATACGAGGGAGCTTCTTTGCCGATGGTATCTCCGAACACCTCGCATCCGGATTTCCCTTCAATGGGTAAATTCCTTGTTCCGATCTCTCCGATAGCTGATATCGAAAGAGGCGCGGCAACTGAAATGATTTATGAGCTTTCAGATGGTGGCGATCTTGCTATCCTCTATCAGAACACAGATCTCGGCGTAACCGGATCAGAAGTTATGATAGAGAGATATGAGGAACTTGGAGGAACGGTAGTTACAACAGAGACATTCACGCCTCAGCAGACAAAAGACTTCACACCGCTTCTTTCAAAGATAAAAGAAACAAATCCGGCGGTGCTCTACATAGATGGAGAATATAATGATCTTGCAAATATCCTTATTCAGATTCAGCAGGTAGGTCTTGACGGAGTTCAAATCGTGGGACCGGGCAATGCTTTTAAACAGGAATTCCTTGATATTGCAGGAGACGCTGCAAACGGAGTAATTCTTGCGGGAACAACACCGGTTTATCTTGATTCTGTTATGACAGAGGATTCGGGACTTAGCGAAGCTATTGTAGACTTCACTACTCGTTATAATGAACTTTATCCAGATACACCTTGTGACGGATTTGCAGCAAGCGCATATGACGCTGCAATGCTTGCAATGCTTGCGGCCAGAGAAGCAGGAACAACAGATCCTCAGGCGCTTATGGATGCAATGCTCGCTATTCCGGATGGATTTGAATGCGTATCAGGAAAAGATATGTCATACGAAGATTATAACTATGTTGTAAAAGGCGTATTCACTTATACAGTAGAAGATGGTGAATTTAAAAATTACACCATGTAATTATCAGGAGGCTCTAAAATGACACAAGCAGAAAGACTTCGCGCGATGGTAAACAACCAGCCGGTGGACAGAATCGGAGTTTCTGGCTGGCTGCATATGCCGATGGTAGACAGGAACGTTAAGGATTTTACAAAAGCTACAATAGATTTCACCGATAACAACGGCTGGGATTTTGTAAAGCTTATGAGCAACGGGCATTATTTTGCCGAGGCATACGGCGCTAATATCCGCTGGAGAAACGATCCGCGCGAGTGGTCGGGAGAAATATTAGAATATCCTGTAAAGAGCCCAAACGATCTCGCTAATCTTCCGGTGATAAATCCGGATGAAAACCGGGTTTTCCAGCGCGAGATCGCTATAGCTAAAAACGTATGCGAGCATTATAAAGGAGAAATTCCGGTTTTAGCTACAATATTTACGCCGCTCACATGGATGCAGGAGATGATCAATTCAACTCATCCGGGCCCGGCAATGGCGTACATGGCGGAAAATCCAAAAGAGGTGCATAAAGCGCTCGAAGCTTTGCTTGAGACAAATAAGATGCTGCTCGACAGATTCATTGAGGCCGGCGTTGACGGAATATTCCTTTCAACGCAGTGGGCATGCAGGTCGCTCATTACAAAGCAGCAGATAGAAGAATTCTGCCGTCCGTACGACAAAGAGCTTCTTAATTATATTAAAGACCGTACATGGTTTAATATGCTTCATATCCATTATTGCGAAGACCTCGATTTTGAGGAATTCAAAGATTATGAGGGTATACAGGCTCTTAACTGGGAGAACTGCACAAAGATTTCTGATCCGTCGCGTCTTACATCTATAAAGACTGTGCGCGAGATGTATCCCGATAAGGTGATCATCGGCGGAATAGACCAGCATAATGATTTTATAAATGCTGACAACGACCGCGAGGCGATCAAGGCAGTTCTTAAGAGAAGGCTTCTTACGGCGCTTGAAGAATGCGGAGACATGAGATTCATATTCGCACCGGGCTGCGCGCTTCCGCTTGAGGTTGACCGCTATGTATTCACGCTTATGATGGAAGTGGTTCAGGAAGAAGGACTTGCAAAATAATAACTGATAAACAATTGAACAACGCAGGAGTGAAAATTCCTGCGTTGTCAATTTAAAAATCGTGAAAAGGTAAGAGGGACTCAATATGCTGTTCGAACAGTTGTTAAATGGATTGACCATAGGCAGCACATACGCACTCGTTGCTATCGGTTTTTCGATGGTATTCGGCGTACTGGAGCTGGTAAACTTTGCGAACGGTTCCATATACATGCTTGGTGGTTACATTACATTGATGGTTTATCTGGCTTTGGGCGGAAACTTCTGGCTTTGTTTTGTGATCAGTATCATAGTAACAGGCCTTGTAGGTTTCAGTATGGACCGTTTTTGTCTGAGCAGGCTGCGTAACCAGAACGCGCCTAAGTTGTCAGGACTCATTTTGACGATGGGTGTCGCAACTATTTTAGATAACTTTATTCTTTTGTTCTTCGGAAGCGAAACAAAAGCATATCCAAATATGATCGATTTTGGAAAAGTACAGATTGGAGGAATCACAATAAATTCAAGCCAGCTCGTTATTTTAGGTGTAGCGGTCGTGCTGATGGTGATTCTCTCATTGATAACATACAGAACTAAATTCGGAAAAGCTATGCGAAGCACCGCACAGAATTCGAACGCAGCAAAGCTTATGGGCGTAAACGTAAACGTTATTATCGCCTGCACATTCTTCATCGGCTCCATGCTTGCGGCTATCGCAGGTACGATGGTTGGAATGTACTATCAGTCGATCGATATCAACGCCGGATTTACGGTTGGAATGAAGACGATGGCCGCAGCGGTTTTGGGCGGCGTCGGAGTACTCCCCGGAGCTATGGTCGGCGGACTTTTGGTCGGAGTTTTCGAAACGCTCGGAGCGAGCTATATAAGTTCCGGATATCGTGACGCCATTGCTTTCGCGATCCTGATCATCGTTATACTTATCAAACCGTCGGGATTGTTCGGAAAAGCAAAGGTAAGCAAGGTATAAAGGAGGGTGATGTAAGTGAAAACAATTTTAAACGGTGCCGCAAAGCACATGAAGCTGATCGTTATCCTCATGATAGTTGGCCTTATAGTATTTCCGTTTTTTGTAACTAACAGCTATATATTAAGAATTATGACCGTCTGCATGATGTACGTCATGCTCGCCTTAAGTA
>DVOP01000031.1 GCA_018713465.1 Candidatus Alectryocaccobium stercorigallinarum
CTCTGGAGGCCAAGGGTTCGAATCCCTTTATCCACCTTAGCCGTAAGGCGGTCTTGGGCTATCGCCAAGCGGTAAGGCACAGGACTTTGACTCCTGCACTCGCTGGTTCGAATCCAGCTAGCCCAGTTGACATTATGGAGCATTAGCTCAGTCGGTAGAGCACTTGACTTTTAATCAAGTTGTCCGGGGTTCGAATCCCCGATGCTTCACGTTACGCACAGGTTAAAGCCTGTGCTTTTTTGATGTCTTTTTATATACTTTTTTTATACGTAGTTATATAATTTATTTGATTTAAACTGATATATGGAGAAAGATTCATGGACGTACTGGTTTTAGGCGCGGCTGTGCTCGATATAACAGCGCAGCCTATAGAAAAAGACGGACATTGGGCGGAAAAACAGCGTATCGAAAAAATTGATTTTACCGTAGGCGGCGACGCTGTGAACCAGTGTGTGAGGCTGGCTGATATAGGTATATCGGCGGGAATCGTTTCCGCGACAGGACGCGACAGAAACGGTGAGATAATAAGGACGGCGCTTATGGAAAGAAAAGTAGATATTTCTCATCTGCTTGAAAAGCCGGACTATCCGACCGGAACATCTCTTATACTGCTCGACTCACATGCGGAAAGGTCGATCTTTTCGGTCAGGGGCGGCGCGTATGCCGCATTAAAAAAGGAAGATATTAAAAATGTTTTGCCTTCTGGCGTAAAAGCGCTGTCCATAGCAAGCTTTTTTATAGAATATGAGCTTGAGCGTGACGGAGGAATGGAAGAGATACTTTGCGAAGCCCGTAAAAGAGGAATACGCACATTTGCCGATCTTTCGCATGATAAAAGCCATCTCGGACTCGACGGGATAAAAAGATTTCTTCCTTATATAGACTGGTTTCTTCCAAGTATATATGACGCGGAGCAAATGAATAAAGTAAAAGGCGCCGAGGCAAACGCCAGGGCGTATAAAGAATTAGGCTGCAAGAACGTCATAATAAAATGCGGTGCAAAAGGCTGCTATGTGCTTTCAGAAGAATTTGCCGGCTGGATAGACGCGCGTGAAATTGAGCCTGTAGACACTACCGGCGCCGGCGACTGTATGGTTGCGTTATTTATCGGCGCGTTACTAAAAGGCTGCGGCGTAAAAGAAGCCTGCTGTTTCGCCTGCGACGGCGCCACATACAGCACACTATTCCCCGGCGCCTCCACCGTCCCTCTCACCATTTCTGCTATTGAGAAGTGGAGAATGATACAATGAATAATGAAGAAAGCTTCCGTAAGGGAACATACGCAGCGTCAGTTCTTATCGAAATCAAGCTGTGCGAAGATTGAGATTAGAACTGCTACGCGAGGACTAAGCGTGAGCGGTTCCCTGAGGAACTTTCTTCATTTATATATAGAAAAAACACTTAAAAAGAGCAGAAATTTTCTGCTCTTTTTAAGTTGAAAGGGTTGCTTTTTCAGCAATAAGAGGGTATTATATCTATACAAGTGGCGAAATGTGGTAGAAAGTGGGGATTTCTGGAGCCACAAGCGAGGTAACTATTATGTTCATGGGTGAATACAGTCATTCGATAGATGAAAAAGGAAGACTTATCATACCGTCTAAATTCAGGTTCGAACTTGGGGAGACGTTCGTACTTACAAGAGGTTTAGACGGCTGTCTTTGTGTTTATCCGCAAAACGAATGGAACATACTCGAGTCGAAACTTCGCGCCTTGCCGCTTACGAATAAGAACGCCAGAACGATCACCAGATTTTTGGTTTCAGGAGCTGCGGCGTGCGAGCTGGACAAGCAGGGGAGAATTCTTGTACCGGCGGCGCTTCGCGAATATGCTGGACTTGAAAAAGACGTTGTAGTTACGGGCAACCTTGAGAGGATAGAGATCTGGGATAAGGCGAAATGGGATTCGAACAGCAGCTATGAAGATATGGATTCTATAGAAGAAGGGCTGCAGGACTGCGGAGTACTGCTTTGATATGGAATTTGAACACTACTCTGTAATGCTGAACGAAACCATACGCGAGCTTCGGATAAGACCGGACGGTATTTATGTGGACGGCACAATAGGGGGTGCCGGACATTCACTGAAGATATGCGAGCGCCTTAGTGAAAGGGGAAGATTGTTCGGCTTCGATCAGGACGATGACGCCGTTGCTGCGGCGTCAGAACGTTTAGGGGAATTTAAAGACCGCGCGACGGTCATACGCAGCAATTTCCGCTATATGCCGGAGGAACTGATGAAAAGAGGTATAACAAGCGTTGACGGTATACTGCTTGACCTCGGGGTCTCATCGTATCAGCTGGATACAGCGGAGCGTGGATTTTCATATCGGTACGACGCACCTCTGGATATGCGAATGGACAGAACACAGGGGCGCACCGCTGCAGATGTGGTAAATACCTACGCACAGGAAGATTTATTTCATGTCATAAGGGATTATGGTGAAGAAAGGTTTGCAGGGCGCATAGCCCGCAATATCTGTGAAGCGCGTAAGGAAAAACCGATCGGGACAACCGGGGAATTGTCTGAGATCGTGAAATATTCCATACCGGCGAAGAACAGGATATCAGGAGGGCACCCCGCAAAGCGCACGTTTCAGGCGATAAGGATCGAAGTAAATTCGGAACTCAAAGTGCTTGAAGATTCTCTCGGCAAGATGATCGATATGTTATCGGACGGCGGGAGATTATGCGTGATCACATTTCATTCTCTCGAGGACAGGATAGTAAAGAACATTTTCAGGAAGAATGAAAATCCCTGCACATGTCCGCCGGAATTTCCGGTGTGCGTATGCGGCAAGAAACCGAAAGGCGTTTGTGTAAACAGGCGTCCGATCGTGCCGTCAGAAGAAGAGATCCGGGAGAATATACGTTCCCACAGCGCCAAACTGCGGGTGTTCGAGAGGAGATTTTCAGAATAAAATTTAAGCTTGAACAGGCGCGGCTTAAGGCCGGGAATAAATATCACGGAAACGGGTCGTACAGAGAATTGACAGGAAGAAGGACTTCATGGCTAATAGCAGACGAAGGGTAGATTCATATAGAGATCGGATAATAACTACATATGAATACGACGGCAGCGCAGTCAGAAAGCTTGAAGAACTGCCGGAACAGCATGAAGAGCAGCAAAGACGAAGTAAGACTAACCGCTCTAAAGCCGTAGTAAGAAGATATTCTGTAAGCAGGGGATATGTTTTATTTCTTGCGTTTGTTTGCATTGCGGTTTCCGCGCTTTGCATTATGTATTTAAGACAGAAGGCTACTATTACTACACAGTATGAAACCATAGCGGAGCTTGAAAGCGAGTATAGTCAGCTGCGAAGCAATAATGACGCGAAATACAATCAGGTCATGGACTCCGTCAGTATCGAGGATATAAAGAACGCTGCGGAAAACAGACTTGGAATGAGTTACGCCGGGGCTGGCCAGATAGTATATTATGACCTTACTGACGGAAGCTACGTAAGGCAGTATAAGGATGTGCCTACGGAATAGATTAAGTAGCAATTGGGAGAATTATGAGCGGAAAAAGAAAATCCAGATTCAATAAATTTCCCGTTAGAAAAATCAATATACATATAAGCAAGAAGCTGGTAGGACTATTTTTGGTAGTTATACTGGCTTTAGTTGCTTTAGCGGTAAGAATATCGTATATAAATATTTCTAGCGGAGCGGATTATACGCGTATTGTATTGCAGGCGAACCAGCAGCAGTACGGGAACAGGACTATCGCGTATAAGCGGGGGGATATCCTGGACAGGAACGGCAATATACTTGCGACGAGTGAAAGGGTTTACAGGCTTATACTGGACTGCTCCGTCGTAAATTATGTTGTGACTGATGAAAACGGAAAGGAATCGCAGCCATATATAGAGCCTACCGTAAACGCGCTGGTAGATTTCTTCGACCTTGACGAAGACGAAATATATGAGCTGCTCGAATCCGACGAGACAAAGGAAAGCCAGTATCAGGTGCTGCTTACCGATGTTTCGATGGAGGAAAAGGAAGAATTCGAGGAATATACTGATCTGTCCGATGAGGATAGGGTGGATGCTATGTCCGAGGAGGAATACGACAGCATTTATTATATAAACGGCATCTGGTTCGAGGATTCATACCAGAGGGTATATCCGCAGAACTCGCTCGCATGCGACCTTATCGGCTTTACAAACAGCTCAAACGAGGCCGACTGGGGCATCGAGGGGTATTACAGCGAGGTGCTCAACGGTACAAACGGCAGGTCGTTCGGATATTTCAATTCGGATTCGGACGTTGAGCAGACTATAATAGAGCCGGAAAACGGAAACAACGTCGTATCCACCTGCGATATCAATATACAGGAGATCGTCAGGGCAAAGATTGAGGACTTCATGCAGGAGTATGCAAACGGCCCGGACGGTGAAGACGGGGCGAAAACGGTAGCGGTGCTTGTAATGGACCCGGACAATGCGGAAATACTGGCGATGGATTCGACCGGCTGGTACGACCTGAACGATCCGCGTGACCTTTCGGACCGTGTAGACGAAGAAGTGCTGCGCGGCATGACGGATGAGGAACGCCTTAATGAGCTTAACGCTATGTGGAGAAATTATTGCATATCAGACGCGTTTGAGCCCGGTTCGACATTTAAGCCGGTAACTGTAGCGGCTGCGCTTGAAACCGACGTGATACAGCAGGATGATACGTTCGTGTGCGACGGATATGAGGATATAAACGGACAGCGCATACGCTGCGTCATATATCCTGACGTACACCATGAGCTTGACGTCGCCGGAAGCCTGATAAATTCGTGCAACGACGTACTTATGCAGATGTCGTATGAGCTTGGCGCGGATAATATGCTCAGATATCAGTCGCTGTTCAATTTCGGACTTAAGACCGGCATAGATTTGCCTGGAGAGAACTCCGGAATACTTTATGATGAAAATACGATGGGGACGATAGAGCTTGCGACAACATCTTTCGGGCAGGGCTTTACATGCACGATGGTGCAGGAGGCGGCGGCGATAGCTTCGCTTATAAACGGGGGATATTATTATACGCCGCATGTGGTAAAATCTATCACAGACAGCGAGGGGAACCTTGTTGAAAATATCGAGGGGACCGTCCAAAGGCAGACGGTTTCGCAGGAAATAAGCGATTTTATCAGGACCGCGATGGGAAATGTCGTTGAAATAGGAACCGGACAGACAGCAAAGGTCGAGGGCTATTCTATAGGAGGAAAGACGGGAACGGCGCAGAAAGTTCCAAGGAGCGAGGGAAAATATCTCGTTTCGTTCATGGGATTCGCGCCTGTTGACGATCCGGAGGTTTTGGTATATGTAGTTATAGACGAGCCGAACGTAACGGCGGATAAGCAGGGCGATTCGGTATATGCTCAGGAGCTTGCAAAGGCCATATTCACGGAGCTTCTTCCGTATATGAATATCTATCCGGAGGATTCACAAAATACAGCAGATATTGACGCCCAGACGGGTATAACGGGCGAGCAGGGAATAGACAATGATGCTATGCCCGAGCCGATCGAAGGCGAGCTCGACGATACGGTGCTGCACGGAGGAAACGACATTTATACGGACGGCATAGAAAACGACGCATATTAAGCTGTAAAAGCAACATATATAATGAGAGGGTGTATCATGGATTTAGGTTATTATATTGTACCGGCGGTACTCATAATCGCGTTTGTGATCGCGATTATTTTAGGACCTGTTTTCATACCGGTGCTGCGCAGATTGAAAATAGGACAGACAGAGCGTGAAGAAGGCGTTAAATCGCATTTACAGAAAGCGGGCACGCCGACAATGGGCGGAATTATATTCCTGATAGCGGCGGCTGTCGCGGCGTTTGCATTTTCATGGATATATCCGAATGTGGTGCCGGTAATGGTTCTGACGCTCGGATTCGGCGTTATCGGATTTATAGACGACTATCTCAAGGTTGTTTTAAAAAGATCTGACGGACTTCTTCCGTGGCAGAAGCTGCTTCTTCAGTTCGTTGTGACTACGGTGTTTGTAGTGTATCTTTTGAATTTTACAGACATAGGCCTTGCGATGACTGTTCCGTTCACCCACGGAACGGCAAGCGTTGATTTAGGAGTTATCGCGATACCGTTTTTATATATCGTGGTTTTGGCGACTGTCAATGGCGTGAATTTTACGGACGGGCTTGACGGATTAGCGTCAAGTGTTACAATAGTCGTTGCTGCGTTTTTCGTAACGGCATCTCTCCTGCTTAATGCCGGAGTCGAGCCTGCGGGCTGCGCTGTGGCCGGCGGACTTATGGGATTTTTGTGCTACAATGTATTTCCGGCAAAGGTGTTTATGGGGGACACCGGTTCATTAGCGCTCGGCGGCTTTGTGGCAGGCATGGCGTATATAATGAACCTGCCGCTGTTTATCCCTATCATAGGTATAATATATGCGGTAGAGCTCGTTTCCGTAGTCCTTCAGGTGAGCTATTTTAAGCTGACACATGGAAAGAGGATATTTAAAATGACGCCGATACATCATCATTTTGAGCTGTGCGGCTGGTCCGAACCGAAAATCGTGGCGGTATTTACTATAATAACGATAATCGCATGCGTAATAGGATTTTACGCGCTGTATTGATACGGCTGTTGGAAAGGAGAATGCCAAGGGCTTATGCCTACGGCATGAACTTACGGATATGGATTTAAAAAATAGGAAGGTCCTTGTGTTTGGAAGCGGTATAAGCGGAATTGCCGCCGCCGTTCTTTTGGAGGAGTTGAACGCCGAAGTAATATTATATGACGGCAATGATAAACTCGATGCGCAGGAGATAAAAAATAAAGTAAATGAAAAAGCGGGCAGACCTTGCGGCACGAAAGTGGTAGTCGGAGAGCTGCCGAAGGACATTATCGCAAGCCTTGATCTTGTCGTACTCAGCCCGGGAATACCGTGCGATCTTCCGCTTGTAAAGGAATTTAAGGCGCATGGTATCGAAATAACAGGCGAAATAGAGCTTGCGTATATGGCGGGCAAGGGCAATGTCTACGCTATAACGGGGACAAACGGGAAGACGACTAGCACTACGCTTTTGGGCGAAATAATGAAGGCGTATTTTCCGGAGGTCTATGTCGTTGGAAATATCGGAAATCCGTATACGTCGGTGGCGCTTGAGCAGAGCGAAAACGCGGTGACTGTGGCTGAGATATCGAGCTTTCAGCTTGAAACGATAAAGACGTTCAGGCCGCACGCATGCGCGATAACAAACATAACTCCGGATCATCTTAACAGGCATCATTCGATGGAAGAATATATCAGGGTCAAGAAGCTCATAAATATGAACCAGACTGCTTCCGACGCGATAGTCCTGAATTATGAAGACGAGATTTTAAGAGAATTCGGAAAAGAAGCGAAAGGGCAGGTGATATTCTTTTCATCAAGGCGAAAGCTTGAAAAGGGCCTGTACTATGAAGACGGCAGGGTAGTTATCGCCAACGGCAGTACGGAGAGCGTGCTTGTAAATACGGACGAGCTGCATCTTTTGGGGCTGCATAATTTTGAGAATATAATGACGGCTGTCGGGATAGCTCTTTTTGCGGGAGTCGATATTGAGACGATAAGAAAGGTCGTCAGAGATTTCCGCGGCGTCGAACACAGGATAGAGTTCGTGGGCGAGATAGACGGCATAAGATATTATAACGATTCAAAGGGAACGAATCCTGACGCAGCGATAAAAGCTATACAGGCGATGAACCGCCCTACGTTGCTCATAGGCGGAGGATATGACAAGGAGTCGTCGTATGAAGAATGGATAAACAGCTTTGACGGCAAGGTAAAGAAGCTTGTGCTTATAGGGCAGACTAAGGAAAAGATAGCGCAGGCGGCATTAAGCTGCGGATTTCCGGAGAAAGATATCGTATTGTGCGAGGATTTAAGGGAAGCGGTCGACGTCTGCAAAAGGGAAGCACGCAGCGGAGACGCGGTGCTTCTTTCTCCTGCGTGCGCAAGCTGGGGACAGTTTGACAATTATGAGCAGCGCGGCAGGATGTTTAAAGAATTTGTCAGAAATTGAAAGGATCAGCTGAATGAAGAAGCGTAAGAAAAATGGGGGAAAGGCAATTAACCCGCTTGCAAGGCGAATAAGGTTTTTTGCGATAACGGGAATACTCCTTATCATCCTTATTTTTCTTTTCCTGTTTAAGATAAACAATATAATTGTTACCGGAAACAGCAGATATACGGACGAGGAGATCAAATCGCTCGTAATAAACGAGGACAGCTTTAACAATTCGCTTTTGTTCTGTCTTGTAAATAAAAATATAAAGATAGAAAACGTTCCTCTGCTCGAGTCTATAGACGTCATATACGTCAACAGGAATACGATACAGCTTAAGGCGAACGAGAAGCTTACGATAGGAATGTTCCGCGCAGGCGACAAGGTTTGCTGTATAGACCAGGACGGAGTCGTCATTGAAATGCTCGATTATGTCGGCAGCGGCGAGCTCGGGCTTCCGCTTATCTATAATTTGTGTTCCGAGGGTACGGTCGGCGAGAAGATAAAAATAGACGATGAGTCCGTGCTCAATACGCTTCATGCGCTTATGAGCTCGTTCGAAAAGTATGAAATAATGCCTGACAGTATTTATATACTGGACGAGGCCGTAAGAGGCGGAAGCGAAGATGAAACGGTAAAGACGTATACGCTGCTTTTTGGAAGCGTGCAGGTGCTTGTCGGACAAGACGAATATCTTGAAGAAAAAATGCGCCGTCTTGCCGCGATACTGCCTCATCTTGAGGGAATGTCCGGAACGCTTCATCTTGAGACGTATGATGAAAACACTGAAAACATAATCTTCGACACGACCGAGGCGGTAAAGCCGGAGGAGATACCGCAGGCGGCGGAGCAAAGCGCTGAGGGTGCGGAACAAAGCGCTGAGGCAGCGGAAGGTGCCGGCGCATAGGCAAGCGGGACAAAAAGCTGGAGCCGATGAACAAGCCGGTAGATAGGCGGCTTGTCGGCCAGAGACAGCGGAAAACTTTGAGGGATACGCAGCCTGACAGTCGTTTTGGATTGACAAATATATATGTGTGTGATATGATTTCAACGCTGTGAAAAACAGCGTGTACAGGGGATTGGTCAAATGGTATGATAGGGGTCTCCAAAACCTTTGGTGGGAGTTCGATTCTCTCATCCCCTGCTTAAAATATAGCCGAGAATGCCTATAAAATAAGGCGTTCCCGGCTATTGGCTTTTTACTGAAAAAACAAAAGGTATCAAACAGGGTATCAAAAAAAGATGATTAAGCCTAAACGATGCGGTGCCTTCATTTGATAATTAAGATAGTAATGTTCATATTTTACGGCAATATGAAAGAATTAGAAAAAACGGATAAAATTCCGAAAGAAATTATAAAAGATTATGTATGGTATACGTAATGTGTTTAGATCACTTATTGTACTTCTTTCAATAATTCCTCCGCCGTAGTTCCGAAAAGCTTTGCCAGCGCCATGAGATTTGTCGTGCTCGGGTCGGAAAGTCCGCTTTCCCACTTAGATACGGCCTGTCTGCTCACGCCTAAAGCTTCGGCTACGAATTCCTGCGTCATTTTACATTCCGTGCGATGTCTTTTTAAAACCTCTCCTAAAGTTTTGGCCTTTTCGGACTTTTCTTTTCTCATCGGTTCAGAATTGATATATTTTCGCAATGCGCTTATCAGTAAATATATCAGATAGACGACTACCGCGCCGACCGCAATAACAAGAACGATCAGTAAAGTTACTCCCGGTGAATGATTCATTGTGTTATCCTCCTTTCTGCGGTCAGTATATAAAATAAAGCGCGGTTGCTCTACCAACTATTGCGCAACTTTTGATTTAATTATATATGAGCGACTGCTCTTAACCGGCGGTAATCTGCGCTCCATTCATTTCCGTTCCAAAGAGCTTCTTTTGTTGAGTCTTCGACTTTTTTAATGAT
>DVOP01000032.1 GCA_018713465.1 Candidatus Alectryocaccobium stercorigallinarum
ATGATGTAAGATGGTATACCGGAACTGTAGATTCATCTAAAAATACTTCATCTGTATCATATAATAGTACTGATTTCAGCACTTTTGGAAAATATTATATAGATATATATGGAATGAATATGGCTGGTGAGCTTGTATATCTTGGCGGAACTACTTATACTGTAGATGCTCCGACAGAATACGACGCTTATGCCGCAAGCGTAATGAGAAATATAATTTACGCTGTTGAGACCGGAGGTCAGATATACGGAAACGCCAGATATAATGATTTTACAGAAGCGTTTACAAATTCAAAAACGGAACGCGCTATAACGATTGGGGCCGGCTGCTGGTACGCGACTGAAGCAAGAAGACTGCTTACGCTTATAAGGCAGGAGGATCCGGAACTGTTTGCAAGCCTTGATACGGCGGAAATAGGAAAGGACATAGATTCGGCAGATTGGACTATATACGGTTCTGACGGAGTAGTGCTTTCGGCAGACCAGACAAAAGAGGACGGCTACAGCCACAGGACTATAACGGACGGTTCGCCTAAAGCGGTTGCGATACAGAATATCATAAGCACCGACGTTGGAATAGCGATCCAGGATATGCTCGTTGAAGAGCAGATGGCAGTTTATGTTGAGGAAGCTGAAGAGCTTGGCGTTACAGATCTTAAGGCAAGGATGTTCTGCGCTAATCTTCGTCATCTCGGCGGATACGGCGGAATGAGACGAGTTATTAATAACTGCAAAAACGAGGGGCTTGAACTTACGATGGATAACCTGTGGGCTGTAATGCTGAAATACGATACAGGGAATCAGGTTGGGGCGCCGTTATACAGGACAAGACACCAGAAAGTCATGGAATGGCTGAATGAATATATAGGATGATACAAAGGTCGAAAAGTTATGCTTTTCATGCTTGCATGAAAAAGCATGATCTTGAGACCTGAACAAGAATGAAGAAGCAGCCGTTTTTCTTAGAAAAACGTGCGATTCTGAATTCTTGGAGTATTGCGGGAGTGCGCAGCACGAAGCAATACGTAGTATCATCTGTAAGTGTATAGGGCATCACAAAAAATCAATTACATAAAGGAGTAATTTATTATGAGAACATACCTCGTGACCGGAGGAGCCGGCTTCATAGGTTCAAACTACATACACTATATGTTTAAAAAGTACGGCGATTCGATCTGCATAATAAACGTGGACAAGCTTACATACGCCGGAAACCTTGAAAACCTTAAGGATATCGAAAACAGGGAAAACTATACGTTCGTGCGCGCGGATATCTGCGATTCCGATACGATAATGAAGCTGTTCGAGGAAAACGATATCGACAGGGTAGTGCATTTCGCGGCTGAAAGCCACGTTGACAGGAGCATAAAGAACCCGGAAGTGTTCGTAAAGACAAACGTGCTCGGGACGCTCGTTATGCTCAATGCGGCAAAGGCGGCGTGGGAACTGCCGGACGGAAGCTTCAAGCCGGACCATAAGTTCCTGCATGTTTCTACAGACGAGGTATACGGCTCACTGGACGACGACGGCGGATATTTCTATGAGACTACGCCGTACGACCCGCACAGCCCGTATTCGGCAAGCAAGGCTTCTTCAGATTTCCTTGTAAAGGCATATATGGATACGTATAAGTTCCCGGCGAACATAACGAACTGCAGCAACAACTACGGACCGTACCAGTTCCCGGAAAAACTCATACCGCTGATGATAAACAACGCCCTGCACGGCAAAGCGCTCCCGGTATATGGGGATGGAAAGAACGTGCGCGACTGGCTTTATGTCGAGGACCACTGCAAGGGCATAGACATGGTCCAGGAAAAAGGAAAACTCTTTGAAACATATAATATCGGCGGCCATAACGAGAAGCAGAATATCGAGATAGTAAATATAATAATCGATACGCTCCGGGAAATGCTTCCGGACGGCGACCCGAGGAAAGAGCTCGTTAGCAAAGACCTGATCACTTATGTAGGCGACAGGAAAGGGCACGACAGACGTTACGCCATCGCGCCTGACAAGATAAAAGCCGAGATTGGCTGGTATCCTGAGACTATGTTCGCGGAAGGCATACGCAAGACTATCGCATGGTTCTTCGAGCATGAAGACTGGATGGAGAGAGTAACGAGCGGCGACTACCAGAAATACTATACAGAGATGTACTCAGACAGATAAAGGAGATACATATGAAGGGGATAATCTTAGCAGGGGGTTCAGGAACACGTTTATATCCGCTCACAAAGGCGGTATCAAAGCAGATAATGCCGGTATATGACAAGCCGATGATCTATTATCCGCTCTCGACGCTTATGACGGCGGGCATACGCGAGATACTCATAATCTCGACGCCAAGGGACCTGCCGGTATTCAAGGAGCTTTTAGGAAGCGGCGGGCAGCTGGGCTTGAGGTTCGAGTACGCCGTACAGGAACAGCCAAGGGGGCTTGCTGACGCGTTTATCATAGGCGATAAGTTCATCGGGGATGACAACGTTGCCCTTGTACTTGGCGACAATATATTCTACGGACACCGTTTTTCGGAGATACTGCACAACGCGGTAGAGAGGAAGGACGGGGCGACTATCTTTGGCTATTACGTAAAGAACCCGCAGGATTACGGTGTTGTAGAGTTCGATGAGAACGGCAAGGCGATATCCATAGAAGAAAAACCGTTAAAGCCGAAATCAAGCTACGCTGTGCCGGGACTGTATTTCTATGATAACGATGTCGTAGAGATAGCAAAGAACGTTAAGCCTTCTGCAAGAGGCGAGATAGAGATAACCTCCATAAACAACGAATACTTAAGACGTGGGACGCTCCATGTTGAGACACTCGGGAGCGGGTTCGCGTGGCTCGATACCGGAAGCCATGACGCCCTTCTGGATGCGGCCGATTTTGTAGCGGCTATACAGAAGAGACAGGGGCTTTATATATCATGTATAGAGGAGATAGCGTACCGCAAGGGCTTCATATCAAAGGAGCAGCTCCTTGAGCTTGCGCAGCCGCTATTAAAGACGGCGTACGGGCAGTATCTCGTCGATGTTGCAAAAGGAATGTGAAAAAAGTATAATATACAGAAATAGTCATAGTAAGGGTAAAAATTATTTTTTACCCTTATCTCATGTAAAGGAGAAAATGGAATGGGAAAGATCACGGTAGAGACATGTGAGATAGAGGGACTTAAGGTCATAACGCCTGCGGTATTCGGAGATGAGAGAGGATATTTCATGGAGACATACAGCCGCAGGGATTTTGAAGAAGCCGGCATAGATATGGAATTCGTCCAGGACAACCAGTCCTCTTCGAAAAAAGGCGTATTGAGAGGGCTCCATTTCCAGATAAATTATCCGCAGGACAAGCTCGTGCGCGTAGTGAGCGGAGAAGTATTCGACGTTGCGGTCGATTTAAGAGAAGGCTCGAAGACATACGGAAAGTGGTTCGGCGTTGTCCTTTCGGCGGAGAACAAGAAGCAGTTCTTTGTCCCCAAGAACTTTGCCCACGGCTTTATAGTGCTTTCGGAGCATGCGGAGTTCGCGTATAAATGTTCCGATTTTTATCACCCAAACGACGAGGGCGGACTTAAGTGGAATGACCCTGATATCGGAGTAGAATGGCCTATGCCGGAGGGTATGAGTGAGGAAGACCTTATCATTTCTGAAAAAGATAAAAAATGGGGCGGGATAAAAGAATATAAAAAATAATTCCGACGTATAACTTTTAAGGAGATACAATGCAGCAGTTACAACCGGTAGTAGTAAACGACAGATTTAATATGTCTGATACAGACATATATATTATGTATGGTCTTTGGCCTAAAGGAGCCAGCGGCTACGCTCTTTTGAATGATAGAAGGCTTGATATAAAAATAAATGAATGGAAAGGCTTTAGCGTTGTTGAGAGGTTTGAGCTTGGTAATGAGTCAGGCCTTGAACCTGTTTCAATAGAGGTAAAACTTCCCGGGATTATTCCCGGCTCAGGAACATTTTGTGTATGTTCGGAAGTTAAGGGAAAGACGATACACTGGTATAAGTGCGGTGTGGACCATTTGAATAGGCGCAGCAAGAATCCGCAGACATTCGTTGAACAGATAAAACGATATTCATTAAGCGAAGTGGTTGTTTCAGGCTGGGCTGCGTCGGATAAACCGGTAGATATCAAAGCGTATGCTGCGGACGGATCAAGTATAGCGGGACAGATAATGAG
>DVOP01000033.1 GCA_018713465.1 Candidatus Alectryocaccobium stercorigallinarum
GGATATGATCTCATCAGGCATATAAAGCTTTATGTCCTTATCATCATAAACGACATTTTCATACTTGTACATCTGCGTTTTCTCCCGTATAATAGCGTTGTGTCCGGTTTGTCAAGAATCATCAGCCGGACACATTATTTTGTGTCTACTTTTAACAAAAAACACTATATTTAGTATTATAATAGCTTTTTGTTGCATACGCAACTGTTTTATCGCGTCGCTGTAGCTATAATAAACAGCGTACCTTTTCAGGAGACATTTGCCCTTTCGCAAGCTTAAAGAGCTTCGAAAGTTCTATATTATCACAGGGGGAATATGGTGATGAAGATAATAAAAAGAAACGGATCTGAAGTCGACTTCGATGTAACGAAGATCGTGAACGCCATCACAAAGGCGAGCAACGCGTGTGAAAGCGCAAGCCTTACAGACGAGCAGATCCACGATATTTCAGACTTCGTAGAGTACAAATGCCACAAAATGAACCGCGCCGTCTCTGTAGAAGAAATACAGGATATGGTAGAAAACCAGATAATGGCTACGGGCGCGTTCGAGATCGCGCGCCGCTATGTGCGCTACCGTTTCCAGCGTTCGCTCGTAAGGAAATCCAACAGCACGGACAACAGGATCCTTTCTCTTATCGAATGCAACAATGAGGAAGTAAAGCAGGAAAACTCAAATAAGAACCCGACGGTAAACAGCGTTCAGCGTGATTATATGGCGGGCGAGGTAAGCCGCGATCTGACGAACAGGATACTTCTTCCGGCCGATATCGTAGAAGCCGACAAGGAAGGCATAATCCATTTCCACGATTCCGACTATTTCGCGCAGCATATGCACAACTGCGACCTCGTAAACCTTGAGGACATGCTCCAGAACGGAACCGTTATCAGCGAAACGCTCATCGAAAAGCCGCACAGCTTTTCAACGGCCTGCAATATCGCTACGCAGATAATCGCCCAGGTCGCTTCAAGCCAGTACGGAGGCCAGAGTATATCTCTTACTCATCTTGCCCCGTTCGTTCAGGTTTCAAGAGAAAAGATCCGTAAAGAAGTAGACGAAGAGCTCGTTGCCCTCGACTGCAAGCCGACCGAAGACGTTATTTCCGGTATCGTCGAAACAAGGCTTAGAAGAGAGATAGAAAAAGGCGTTCAGACGCTTCAATATCAGGTCGTAACGCTTATGACTACAAACGGACAGGCTCCGTTCATAACCTTCTTTATGTACCTTAACGAAGCAAGGAGCGAGCAGGAAAAGAAAGACCTTGCCGTTATAATCGAGGAAGTGCTCCGCCAGCGCTATCAGGGCGTTAAGAACGAAGCGGGCGTATTCGTTACCCCGGCGTTCCCGAAGCTGGTTTACGTCCTTGAGAACGACAACGTAGAAAAAGACTCTCCGTACTATTATCTTACGGAGCTTGCGGCTAAATGCACGGCAAGACGTATGGTTCCGGACTATATTTCCGAAAAGATAATGCTTCAGCTCAAGAAGGACAAAAACGGGGAAGGCCACTGCTATACATGCATGGGCTGCAGAAGCTTCCTTACGCCGTATGTAAACGAAAAAGGCGAGCCGCAGTATTACGGCCGTTTCAACCAGGGCGTTGTAACGATAAACCTCGTCGACGTTGCCTGCACAGCGTGTGTAAACGGCAAAGACGAAAAGAGATTCTGGGAAGTATTGGACGAACGTCTTGAGCTTTGCCACCGCGCTCTCCAGTGCCGTCACGAACGTCTTACAGGAACGCTTTCAGACGCGGCTCCTATCCTCTGGCAGTACGGCGCTCTCGCGCGTCTTAAGAGCGGTGAAACTATCGACAAGCTCCTCCACGGAGGATATTCGACGATATCGCTCGGCTACGCAGGACTTTGGGAATGCGTATACGAAGTCACAGGAAAGAAGCTCACCGAAAAAGAAGGCGAGGAATTCGGACTTAAGGTAATGCAGGCGCTCAACGATGCGTGCGCAAAATGGAAAAAAGCCGAAAATATCGACTACTCCCTGTACGGAACTCCGCTTGAGTCTACGACATATAAATTCGCGAAATGCCTGCAGAGACGTTTCGGTATAATACCGGGAGTTACAGACAAGAATTATATCACTAATTCTTATCATATACACGTTACCGAAGATATCGACGCTTTCTCAAAGCTCGCGCTTGAGAGCAAGTTCCAGGCACTTTCGCCCGGAGGCGCAATAAGCTACGTAGAGGTTCCGGACATGCAGAACAATATCGACGCTGTCCTCAATATAATGAAATTCATCTACGACAACATCATGTACGCCGAGCTGAATACAAAGAGCGACTACTGTCAGGTATGCGGCTACGACGGCGAGATACAGATAGTTCAGGACGAAAGCGGAAAGCTCGTCTGGGAATGCCCGTCATGCCATAACCGCGACCAGAGCAAAATGAACGTTGCCCGCAGGACATGCGGATACATCGGCACACAGTTCTGGAACCAGGGCCGCACACAGGAGATAAAAGACAGAGTGCTCCATCTTTAATATAAACAGACACGTATGATAAAAACTCTATGTGAATGGAGCGCCATTTGCATAGAGTTTTTCTTTATAATATGTTTTATAAATACATATACGAAATTACCGATATGAAAAATCAGGCAAACGACAGTATAAAAAAAGAAATCGAAAACTACATATATAATAAGTACAAAATCAAACCGGAGTATCCGTGGGCAAGATATCCCGACTATTGCACGTTTAAGGATAAGCTGTCCGGAAAATGGTTCGCGGCTTTGCTGCTGGTCGAACGCGGCAAGCTTGGCGCTTCATGCACCGGAAAACCCGACGAGCCGGTATATATAATAAACGTAAAGGCGGATACGGAACTTATCCTTATGCTCGCGGGCACTCCCGGTTTTCTTCCCGGATATCATATGAATAAACGCCACTGGCTTACGATATTTTTAGACGGAAGCGTTCCCGCCGGGCAGATAAAAAATTATATCGACGCCAGCTATGATATGATAACCAATACGCCGACAAGACGCATATACGAGGCCGTCAAAAAAATCCCGAAAGGCCGCGTCGCGACATACGGACAAGTGGCGCAGATGGCAGGGAATGAAAAGATGTCAAGGGCGGTCGGCAACGCTCTGCACAAGAATCCGGATCCGGACGGTATACCGTGCTTCCGCGTCGTAAATTCAAAGGGCGAGCTCTCCGGAGAATTTGCGTTCGGCGGCAAGGGCGCGCAGGAAAAGCTGCTTATCGAGGACGGAGTCGAAGTAAATAACGGCAGGGTCGACCTTGAAAAATACGGAATCTCAGCGCCCCTGAAGAAATTATTCAATGCCCGCAAGAAATTTAAAATCTATACAAATATAAAAAATAAGGAAAAGTATCATGAACTACGGAGAAATAAAAAACTGTGACATCGCAAACGGCATAGGCGTGCGCGTAAGCATTTTTGTTTCAGGCTGCCGCAACCACTGCAAAGGCTGCTTCCAGCCCGAGACATGGGATTTCAATTACGGAAAACCCTATACCGAAGAAACAAAACAGACGCTTTTAAATATGCTCGCGCCGGACTACATAGACGGCCTTACGCTGCTTGGCGGCGATCCGTTCGAGCCGGAAAACCAGCCCGCCCTGCTTCCGCTGCTGCGCGATTTTCACAGGCTCTACCCCCGGAAAAACGTCTGGGCATACACTGGATACCTTTTTGAAAATCTTATATCGGGCGAAGGACACCCTTGCTGCGAATATACAAAAGAAATGCTTTCAAATATAGATATTCTCGTAGACGGACCGTATATAGACGAGCAGCATGATATCTCGCTCCAATTCCGCGGCAGCAGGAACCAGCGGATAATAGACGTAAAGAAGTCGCTTGAAAGCGGAAAGGTCGTTATCGTACCCGACAAAAAACGCGGATCTTTCTACGGCTGATCATACAGGAACATAGCCGCCGGCTTGATTATCCGGCCGCGAATTAAATAACTATATCTTATTTAATTTTTTATTTTCAGACA
>DVOP01000034.1 GCA_018713465.1 Candidatus Alectryocaccobium stercorigallinarum
TTAAAACTGAAGGCGGCTCAAAGAAAATGTATGTTTGTACTTCCTGCCTGAGAAGCGGCGCAGTTGAACGCGCATAACTATCAGAACTATCAAGAGACCATCGTTCGATGGTCTCTTTTTTTTAAAGTAAAAAGGTCATGCTTTTCATGCAAGCATGACCTTTTTACTTTTGTATCATTATACACTGTATCTCGAACTAAAGATGCCGTACGCTATCTTGAAGTCTTCGTCCGACTCGCGGATATCCTTCATATTCTTGTGCGTATCCATATTGTGCTCTGCCGTATCTATTATACAGCCTGAAATATTCGAGCAGTGGTCTGATACGCGCTCAAGATTCGTAAGCAGGTCTGTCCAGATGAATCCTGCCTCTATCGAGCACTCGCCCTTCTGCACTCTTAAGATATGGCGCGTACGAAGCGTTTCCTTAAGATTATCTATTACCTGCTCAAGCGGTTCTGTCTTACGGGCAGCCTCAAGGTTATTGCCCTTGAACGCCTGATACGAAAGATCAAGTATCTCGTTTATCGCGCTCGCGATTATATAATACTCCTCTTCCGCATATGCGGAGAACTTGATTCCCTTGTCCTTCATCTCCTCGGCAGATTCGAGTATATTGACGGCGTGATCGCCTATACGCTCATAGTCGCCGATAAGCTTCATATACTCTGTAGCCTGTTCGCTCTGCTCTGGGTTAAGATTAGTTGCGGTCAGCTTAACGAGATACGAACCTAAAATATCTTCTATATGATCCGTCTCGTCCTCGGCCTCGCGAATCTCCTTTGCCGCCTCTTCGTTATATTCCTTAACGACGTCAAGACTCTTTTTAAGAGCTCCTACCGCTGTTTTTGCCATCTTATCAAGCAGTTCCCTGCAGCGTGATATAGCAAGCGCAGGAGAAGCGAGCATACGAACGTCCAGTTCTGTCTCCTCGTCCGGCTTGTTTGATTCCGGAAGCAGGAAATATACCCATTTTTCCAGAAGACCGGTAAGCGGGAACATAAGGCACGTACATGCGATATTAAATATCGAATGACATACGGCTATTCCCGACATCGAAGCCGGATCATTCAGTATCGCAGGCGATACCAGCGCCCTCACAATGCAGAACACAGTTATCCACACTGCAGAGCCGAATACATTAAAGCTTAAGTGTACAAGCGCCGCTCTTCTGGCGTTTTTGTTTGTTCCGATAGAAGAAATAAGCGCGGTAACACATGTACCTATATTCTGGCCCATGATTATCGGTATCGCAGCTCCGTAAGTAACCGCACCCGTAGAAGCAAGCGCCTGCAAAATACCAACTGACGCAGAGCTTGACTGGATAATACCGGTAAGTATAGCGCCGACAGCTATTCCAAGGATAGGATTCTGGAACGCAAGGAACATTTCCCTGAACTGCGGAACATTCTGCAGTCCCGCCACCGAAGACGACATGGAATCCATTCCAAACATAAGAACTGCAAATCCCAATAGGATAAGTCCAGTATCTTTTTTCTTGCCCTTGCCGGCCATATAGAACAGCAGACCAATTACAGCAAGGATAGGCGTCCACGACGTTGGCTGAAGCATTTCAACAAAGAAATTGTCTCCGCTGATTCCCGCAAGGCTCAATATCCACGCCGTAACCGTCGTTCCGATGTTTGCGCCCATGATGATCGGTATAGACTGTCTAAGAGTCATAAGACCCGAATTGACGAATCCGACAACCATGACCGTCGTTGCCGAAGAACTCTGGATAACCGCTGTAACCCCAAGTCCTGTAAGAAGACCAGTCGTCTTTCTGGCTGTAAGCCTGCCTATAAGACTTTTTAGTCCGGAACCTGCACGGCGCTCAAGCGCCTGTCCCATTAAAGTCATTCCGAAAAGGAAAAGAGCAAGACCTCCGATAAGATACAGTACATCAAATATAGTCATAAACTATTCTCCCATCATTATTTCTGAGAAAACTATAGCATTAAATCTTAAAAAGAAATATCAAGTTTATGTAAAATCTATGTAAAGTCCGCATTTTACGCCATCTTGATCAGCCAAATCTTCCCGATACATAGTCTTCCGTACGTTTATCCTTCGGATTTTCAAATATATTTTTAGTCTCATCGAACTCAATGAGCTTGCCGAGCAGGAAAAACGCGGTCTTGTCCGAGATACGGGCCGCCTGCTGCATATTATGCGTAACTATTATTATAGTATACTTTTCTTTCAGCTCTTTCGCAAGCTCTTCTATTTTTCCTGTGGATATCGGATCAAGCGCGCTCGTAGGCTCGTCCATGAGCAGCACCTCGGGTTCGACCGCGAGGGCGCGCGCTATGCAAAGCCTCTGCTGCTGTCCGCCCGAAAGTCCGAGCGCCGATTTTTTCAGGCTGTCCTTTGTTTCTGTCCATATTGCGGCTTTTCTTAATGAAGTTTCAACTATTTCGTCAAGCTCCTTTTTACCGCGTATGCCGTGAAGCCTCGGTCCGTATGCGATATTATCATATATGCTCATCGGGAACGGATTTGGCTTCTGGAAAACCATTCCTATCCTGTGTCGTATATCGGTTATATCGATCTTGTCGGCGTAAATATTCCGCTCGTAAAATTTGACCTCGCCCTGTATTTTGCACTCCGGAATCAGATCGTTCATGCGGTTCAGCGTCCTTAAATACGTGGACTTTCCGCAGCCTGATGGTCCTATAAGGGCGGTTATTTCGTTTTTCTTTATTTCTGTATCTATGTTGTAAAGAGCCTGATGATCACCGTACCAGAGGTTGAGATCCTTTGATGAAATGATCGTTTCCATAGTTATTCGCTCCTCCTTTTCTGTATCTTCTTTGTTATTGACGAAGCAGTGATATTAAGCGCAAGCGTTATCAGCATAAGGATAACGGCGATTCCGAAAGCGATAGCGAATTCGCCGCGCTCGCTCGCGTATATGTAAAGCGCTACCGTAAGCGTTGCCGACGACGACTGCAGCGAGGTGAAGAAATCTGCAAGCTGAAGTCCGAATCCGGCAGTGAAAAGGAGCGCCGCGGACTCACCCGTGATACGTCCTATCGCAAGTATGCAGCCTGTAAGTATACCGTCGATGGAGTTAGGCAGGACTACCGTCCTTATCATATGCCATTTTCCGCTTCCAAGCGCAAGCGCGCCCTCCCTGTAGCTGTTCGGAACGGTCATAAGGCTCTCCCTCGTATTTGTTACGATAGTAGGAAGGACCATCATAACAAGCGTAAGACCGCCGGCCAATATACCCTGTTTCAAGCCCATCAGCTGGGTAAAAAGCAGCATTCCTACAAGGCCGAAAAGTATAGACGGTATACCCGTCAGGGTCTCCGTAGCAAAGCTGATAAGCTTTACTATCCTGTGGTTTTCAGCGTATTCTGTAATATAAACCGCCGCGCATACCCCGAGAGGCAGAACGATTATCAACGTAACGCCGATTATATAAAGCGTATTTAAAATATTAGGCAGGATACCTATGGTATCATTTCTGTAGCTTGCTGCCGTAGATAAGAACTCAGGCGTTATACTTCCGACGCCGCGCGAAAATATCGTCACGATAAGGAACGCAAGTATGCCGCATGTTACTATAACGGCCGCAGCCATTGCTAACTGCAGTAATTTTTCTTTAAACTTTCTCATCTTACTTATCCCTTCCCGTAACAAATCTGAGCAGCGCGTTTATCAGCATGATAAACAGGAACAATACAAGTCCTATCGAAAACAGCGCGTTTCTCTGAAGCGATCCGTACGCCGCGTATGACATTTCTGAAACTATAGCCGTCGTAAGGAAACGCACCGAACCGAAAAGGCTCGGCATATTAGCGACGTTTCCGGCAACCATGATTATAGCCATAGCCTCTCCGAGCGCACGTCCAACGCCCTGGATAACCGAGGCGATAACTCCGCTTCTCGCGGCCCTTAACGATATCTTAAAATATGTTTCCGTCTTTGTGGCTCCGAGCGCAAGAGAAGCTTCCTCATATTCTCTTGGCACGGCCCTTAAAGCCGTTTCCGAAACGTTAATTATATAAGGAAGTATCATAACTGCCAGAACAAGAATGGCAGTAAAGAGAGTCGCTCCTGACGAAAGCCCGAAAGCTGCCTGTACCCATGGAACGAGAACAGTCATACCTACAAGGCCGTACACTACAGACGGGATACCGGCAAGCAGCTCCACGCATGTATGTATGCCTCTGGCAAGCTTTGGCGGCGCGACTTTCGCGAGAAACACCGCCGTAAATATTCCAAGCGGGATACCGATAAGAACGGCTCCGCCTGTTCCGTATATACTTGTAAGGATAAATGGAAGTATTCCGAACTGATCCTGACTGGAAGCCCATGTGGTTCCGAAGAGGAAATCAAAAAGTCCGATTTCCATTATAGCCGGAATACCTGAAATGATCAGATATATGCTTATGCAAAGAACAATCCCAACAGAAACGACCCCGCATATAAGAAAAATGAGCCGCACTCCGTATTCAATCGCATCTTTTCCCTTTCTCATAAAACCTCCGTAAACGGTTCAATCCCTCCAAGGATTTGAAGGGATTGGATTTTAGTATTTAATTTCTTTCCGGCAAGCTTATTACTCTGCTACCGGAACAGCACCCGCTTCGCGGATAAGGTCAGCAGCGTCAGCTGATATCATGTAATCGAAGAACGCCTGAGCTGCTTCAGAAAGTTCCTTGCTGTCAGAAGTTACAAGTGTAAACGGTCTCTGGATCTCATATGTTCCGTCAAGTACTGTAGCTTCGCTGCACTCTACTCCGTTCACTGTTATGGCAGTGATTCCTTCCTGTCCTTCTACAGCTGAAAGTGAAGCGTATCCGATAGCGTTCTCATTGCTTCCTACAGCTGCGATAACAGCTCCTGTAGATGTAAGCTCCTGGTCGAGCTGGCAAAGATCTTCTGTCTCTGTGATAGACTCGAATCCGTCTCTCGTACCTGAACCAGCCTCACGTCCGATACAAGATATCTCAAGGTCAGCTCCGCCAAGTTCGCTCCAGTTTGTTATCTCGCCTGTGAAGATTCCTGCGATATCCTCGATAGAAAGATCAGCTACCTCATTGTTTGCGTTTACGATGATTGCGATACCGTCAAGGGCAACAGTCGTTCCTGTAAGACCGTTTTCCTCTTCCTCAGCCTTAAGGGCACGTGAAGCAAGTCCTATATCGCATGTTCCGTTTGAAGCCGCCTCGATACCTGTACCGGAACCTGTAGGATCATATGTGATAGTTACTCCCGGGTTATCTGCCATGAACTGCTCCATAAGAGTTCCGATAACGCTTTCCATTGAAGTAGAACCGTTAGTTGAAACGCTTCCTGAAAGCTCGCTTGCTGCGTCTGCGTTTTCTTCACTTGACGTGTCTTCTTCCGCCGCTGCGCTTTCTTCCGTCGTATCGCTTTCAGCCGAATTAGACTCTTCTGTCGTTGAAGCGTCCGCATTGCTGTCCGCGCTGTTTCCACAACCTGCAAAAAGTGATGCACCTACCATAGCTGAAAGTGCGATTGCTGCGATTTTTCTTGTTCTCATTTTTCATTTCTCCTTTTAACAACTAATGTTTATGTACTTCTCATCTCTGTACAGGCATTATCCTAAAACACGCTCGTAAAGTTTGTTATCGCAGAAATGTAAAATAAAAGTAAAAAAGCCATTGTCAGTTTTTGACAATAGCACAGCAAAAATTTTGTCGCAAAAAAACAAAAAGCAGCTCTGAATATATATCTTTAACAGTTGCGCCGAGATATAATTCAGAGCTGCTTTAATTTACATTTTAAATATTATTTCTGAGCATTAGCCTCCTTAACAATGTCTCCTACCCCGTTCAAAACAACGGATGGACGATAAGCATAATCGTTAAGCGTGGCTTTTGTCGAGATTCCTGACAGGACAAGAACGGTCGACATGCCGCTTTCCATTCCGGAGATAACGTCCGTATCCATTCTGTCTCCTACCATCACGGCTTCCGCGCTGTGGCAGCCGAGTATACGAAGCCCCGTACGCATCATCAAAGGATTCGGTTTACCGCAAAAATATGCCTTGCGTCCTGTCGCCATCTCTATCGGAGCGACAAGAGCCCTGCACGCCGGAGCTATCCCGTTTTCTATCGGGCCTGAAACGTCCGAGTTCGCCCCAATGAGCTTTGCGCCCTTCATAACGAGATTCGTAGCGTGAGTAAGCGTATCGAGCGAATATGATTTCGCCTCTCCTACTACAACGTAGTCGGGATTAACGTCGTTCATAACTATACCGACGTCATAAAGAGCGTTGAGCAGTCCCGCCTCGCCTATAACATACGCCGAACAACCCGGAGACTGCTCCTTTAAGAACGCCGCGGTCGCAAGCGCGCTTGTATAGAAGTGCTCCTCCGGAACGTCAAGCCCCATACGCGAAAGCTTGAGCTGAAGCTCTTTAGGCGTAAGGCTGCTGTTGTTCGTCAAAAACAGATATTCTTTTTTATTTGCCTGAAGCCATTCGATAAACTCCTGGACTCCCGGCAGTATCTTGTTACCGTGATATATGACGCCGTCCATATCACATATAAAGCCTTTTTTTTCGTTAAAATCGATCAAAATGTAACCTCTCTTTTTATAAAATAATGTCAGGGGCAAATACACTTTGCCCCTTTGTTTCATTTAGGAAATATCACCGTAAATTCCGCTCCCTTACCCGGGGAACTGTTTACCATGATAGTACCTTTATGTATGAGCGCGGCGTGCTTGACGATAGAAAGTCCGAGTCCAGTTCCGCCGACTTCCTGCGAACGGCTTTTATCTACGCGGTAAAAACGTTCGAAGATACGGTTCTGGCTTTCTTTCGGGATACCGATACCGGTGTCCTTTACGCTCAAAAGGATACCGTCGTCGTTATTTCTTATTTTGACTTTGACTTTTCCGCCCTCGTGATTATATTTTATACCATTATCACATAAATTGTAAACAATACTGTATAAATGCTGCGGAATACCCATCATTGTTACCGGGTGAAGATCCTTTTCCAGTTCTACGCCTTTTTCCGCCGCCGTTGAACTGAGGCTGTCTATGGCGTTCTCAGCTATCCTGCAAAGATCGCATTCCTCCCAGTTTGTCTTTTCGCCGCCGTTGTCAAGTCTCGTAAGATCTATTATATCCTCTACGAGATTTGTCATTCTTACGGATTCCGTACGTATCTTAGCCGCAAAAGGCTTTATGTCCGAGTTTTTCACAAGACCGTTTTCAAGCAGCTCCGCGTATCCTGATATAGCATGAAGAGGCGTTTTAAGCTCATGCGAAACGTTCGCGGTAAACTCCTGTCTTATGAGCGAAGCGTTTTCGATCTCCGCCTTGTCTCCCTTAAGCTGCTCCTGCTGCTTGGATATCTTGCTCAGAAGCGGTTCAATCTCCTTATAATTCTCATTCCCGAGATACGCCCTGGGATTGTCAAGATCGAGCCTGTTTACCGGCTCGACTATTTTTTTGGCAAGACGCGAAGCCAGTATGAGCGATATCGCAAGCGCTATTATAATGACAGCGCATATCTGCGGCGCGAAGCCCAAAAGGAGCGACCATACCGTCATCTGGTCCACCGCAACCCTTATTACCGAACCGTCAGAAAGTCTCTGCGCGGAATAATACTGCTCCTCCGCTATCGTAGACGAAAGCCTTGAGCTTTCACCATATCCGTATTCGAGCGCCTCTTGAACTTCTTCTCTTTTAAGATGATTTTCCATGCTGTCGGCGTTAACATCGCTGTCGTACAAAACCGTGCCGTCGCTCTGTATCCATGTAACGCGGTATCCGTCCGTATCAAGGTTTTCAAGATAATCCTCTCCCAAGCTTTCGACGCCCTTTGCCGCAAGCTCTGTCTCTATTTTAAGCTGATCCTGCTGAACACCGGAAAAATAGTCGTAGGATATTCCCATTATAAATATAAGTGAAGCTACAAATACGGCAAACGCGACTATCCATATAGTCTTAAATATTTTCCTGCTCACTCTCGGTTCCCTCCATTTTATATCCTACTCCGCGGACAGTCTTTATCATGTCTCCGCATTCAGCAAGCTTCGTCCTTAAAGTTCCTATATGAACATCTACGGTCCTTGTCTCTCCGATAAAATCAAGGCCCCAAATTTTAGAGAGCAGTACTTCACGTGTAAACACGTGGTCAATATTTTCCATAAACATTTTGAGGACTTCATACTCCTTAAGCGTAAGCGAAACCGGCTTTCCCTTAACAAGAACTAAATGTCTTCCCTCGTCTAAAAGGATATCTCCGCAGCTTAAAACGACTCCCGTCTTCGGCGTCGTTCTTCTAAGCACCGCCTTTATCCTTGAAAGCATTTCCATCATTCCGAACGGTTTTACGAGATAGTCGTCTGCGCCCGAATCCAGGCCTATAACCTTGTCGAACTCCGTATCCTTGGCCGTAGACATGATGACCGGAATATCAGACGTAAGCGGCGAATCACGCAGCTTTTTCAATATGGAAATACCGTCCTCGCCCGGCAGCATGATATCCAGCAATATCAGCTCCGGCCTCTTATCCCTGAGCGCCGCCCAGAATTCTTTCCCGTCAGAAAATCCCTTAGCCTTGAATCCGGCTGTTTTAAGAGTATATATCATAAGATCCCTAACAGCGCTGTCGTCCTCTACACAAAATATCATTCGTACGCCTCCGTTTACGGGTTCAGCAAAACAAGGCTTATCCTTGAACGACACGCCTTGCTTTGACATTATCCGCGATTTTTTATTTATAATAATTACATATTGTAAATACTGTAATCCGTCAATTGTAAAATCAAGGTAAAAAAAATGTGACCTGCCAAAATTTCCTAATCCGCCCTTACATTTTCAGATATAATTATGACAAGTATTCCGTCTTCGACTGATATTTCCGCATATTCTTTAGTCCACTCGTTGCTTACCCCGAGCGGAAATGAATTTGTAAGCTCTGCGTCCGAAAGCTCATATTTCGTTCCGCTTATAGATACGCCTCTGCATACGTCCGATACGGCAAAGACCGACAGATAGCTGTTCTGCCTGCGCCCTATGCGCATTTTTCCGTTCTTCAGTCCGTAAACGTACGTTCCCTTTCCAAAAACCGAAGGCGATCCGCCGTTATTAAGGATGTATGCCGCCGTCTGTATGTTCGCCATGCTGTGGTCGAAACGTCCTCCGAAGGCGCAGCATATCCCTATATCCTTGTACCCGGCTTCAAGCGCGTATTTTACGGCGCTCATCGTATCTGTGTCGTCCTTTACCGGGTTAAGTCTTTGAACCTGAATATCTTTATCTATCGTTCCGTCATATGAATCAAAATCGCCGATGACCATATACGGCTTTATATCCATCTTAAGACAGTTTTCATATCCTCTGTCGCATGCTATTACAAGGTCATATTTGCCGGCGTTCTCTATGGGCGAATACTCTCCGCCGGAAACTATGAGACATTTTTTCATATAAACCGCTCCCCTGCATTTAGCATAACGCCAAATGCCCTGCAATCTTTTGTTGAATTTCGCACAAGATTCTGATAATATTTTTTCTGTATTTGTTATAGCATATATTTTTCAAAATAGAAAGAAGGTACCATTTATGGCTCTTATACTTCCTAAAAACTACGATCCCCACCTTACGGTAAGGGAGACACAGTCCGCAATAAAATATATACGCGACTCTTTCCAGAAAGAGCTCGAGCGTGAAATGCACCTCGAAAGGATATCTGCGCCGCTCTTTGTCACTGCAAAGTCAGGCTTGAACGACGACCTGAACGGTATCGAGCGTAAAGTCAGCTTCGATATAAAATCGGTTCCCGGCGAGACCGCCGAGGTAGTGCAGTCTCTCGCCAAGTGGAAAAGAATGGCTCTCATGCGCTACGGCTTTGAACCCGGTGAAGGACTTTATACGAACATGAACGCCATCAGACGCGACGAGGAGCTTGACAACCTTCACTCCTGCTACGTAGACCAGTGGGATTGGGAGCTCGTTATAAATAAAGAAGAGCGCACCCGCGAAATGCTTGAAAAAGTAGTCCGCCACATATTTAAGATAATAAAGCATATGGAGCATGAGGTCTGGTATAAATATCCTCAGGCTGTCGCAAAGCTTCCGGACGATATTTACTTCTTCACATCTGAAGAGCTCTTGCAGAAATATCCGGACTGCGACCCGAAAGAAAGGGAAAACAGGATATGTAAGGAATACGGCTGCGTATTCATAATGCAGATAGGCGACAAGCTTTCCGACGGAAAGCCGCATGACGGACGCGCTCCGGACTATGACGACTGGCAGCTTAACGGCGATATACTCTTCTGGTTCCCGCCTCTTGACAGGGCGCTCGAGATCTCAAGCATGGGTATCCGCGTAGACGAAAGATCGCTTAAAGAACAGCTCGACAAAGCCGGCTGTCCCGAAAGGGCTTCTCTGCCGTTCCACAAAATGCTCCTTGCGGGCAAACTTCCGTATACAATAGGCGGAGGCATCGGACAGTCAAGGCTGTGTATGCTGCTTTTGAACCGCGCCCACGTCGGAGAAGTACAGGCTTCTATCTGGCCGGAAGACATGGTCGAAAAATGTAAAGAACATAATATGATACTGTTATAAAAAACATCAGCGGGCCAAAAACCCGCTGATGTTTTTACTTACCTTGCCTGCGATGGTCCGCATGACTGTTTTTTCCTCGTCCGTAACGTCCTGCATTATTATCTCCCAGAGCTCGGCGTATTTATTCTTTATCTTTACGACAAGCGCTCTTGCCGCGTCGGTAAGATAATTATGCGTGTATCTCCGGTCGTCCGTATCCTGCTTCATAAAAACATAGCCCATTTTCTGCAGTCTCGTAAGCGACTGCGAGATATGTCCCTTTGTAAACATCTTGAGCTTTAAGATATCTTTCGAGGTATCCTTTTCATTCTGATGTCTGTCGAGATAAAGCAGTATCTGTATATCGATACGGCAAAGGTCGTATTCCCTCTGGATAGGCTCCATTTCCTTTTCCATCAGCTTGCGGAACTGCATGCCGTACAAAAAAGATTCAAGCGAATTATAATCATTCTCTTCCATAGCGTAAAACCTCTGTTTTATTCGTAAGAAACCGGCGTCTCCTTTTCTTCCATAACGCTCATATACGCCGGACGCATTATCTTATCCATGTCGACAAGCTCTTCGAGCCTGTGAGCGCTCCAGCCGACTATCCTCGCGATAGCGAAAAGCGGCGTGTAAAGCTCTTTCGGTATTCCTAGCATGTCATAAACAAATCCGCTGTAAAAGTCTACATTCGGGCTTACGCCTTTGTATATCTTTCTCTTCTCGGCGATTATCTCGGGAGCAAGCTTTTCGATATTGTTGTACAGCTTCATCTCCTTTTCCCTGCCCTTCGCAGCCGCGAGCTTCTCTACAAAGCCCTTCAGCACGTGCTCTCTCGGGTCTGAGATGGAATATACGGCGTGTCCCATTCCGTATATAAGACCCTGTTTGTCGAACGCTTCCTTGTCTACTATCTTTTCGAGATATTTCCTTACTTCGCCCTCGTCCGACCAGTTGAAAACATGCGAGCGTATATCGTCCATCATTTCCATGACCTTAAGGTTGGCGCCGCCGTGACGCGGTCCTTTGAGCGAAGACATAGCCGCTGCGATCGCCGAATATGTATCCGTTCCGGAAGTGGTAACGACCCTTGTCGTAAACGTGGAGTTGTTTCCGCCTCCGTGCTCCATATGAAGAATGAGCGCGATATCGAGCACCTTTGCCTCAAGCGGCGAGCATGAAGCGTCGGGACGAAGCATTCTTAAAAAGTTTTCGGCTGTCGACATCGACGGGTCGGGCCTGTGGATATACATGCTCTCGTTGTTTTCTGAATAGTTGTAAGCGTGATATCCGTATACGGCCAGCATAGGAAATTCGGCGATAAGCTTTATAGCCTGGCATATATTCTGTCTTAAGGAGTTGTCTCCTATCTCCTTATCATAGCTGGCGAGCGTAAGGATACTTCTCGTCATCGAGTTCATTATATCCTTTGACGGTGCTTTCATTATAACGTCCTTCGTAAAGTTAGACGGAAGGTTTCTCGCCATGGAAAGTATCTCGCGGAATTCCTTAAGCTCATCTTCAGACGGATATTCTCCGAAAAGGAGCAGATATGCTACCTTTTCAAAGCCGTACTCGCCTTCTTTGATAGAAGAAATGATATTGTATATATGATATCCTCTGTACCAGAGCTGGCCGTCGCACGGAACCTGAACGCCGTCCTTGTTCTTTTCAAAAGAAACTATCTTTGAGATACGTGTAAGTCCTGTAAGCACGCCTTTGCCGTTTTCATCTCTGAGCCCGCATTTGACTCCGTAGTCCGAATACATCTGACGCGGGATAAAATCGTTCTTTTTGCATGTGTCAAGTTTTGCGTCGGCAAAAGCCATTATGTCCTCATGTACCATATCTTGTCCTCCTTAACGCAGCTTGTTTATAATTAAACAGTTTCAAATTAAATAATCTACAAAATTAAACTTTCCACCTGATTATAAACCCGTTTTAAAAAAAGGACAAGTGAACTTTTTATAAAGTCACCTGCCCCGGTATTAAATAAAATTTCATAAAATGTTCAAAACCCGAAAAACGGATAAGGTTTATTTAAAGATATCCTCCGCCGAAGCCTTGCCGTCCTTTGAGTCTTTTGAATCCTTTTTCATAAACTTGGAGATGAGTCCCGGCGCGATCTCTATTATCTTTTCAAGAAGTCCCGGATTGTCCTTAAGGCTCAGTATCCTAGCCGAATCGTTGTTTACTACAAGAACAGCGGTAGGAGTTATCTTTGCGCCCATTCCTCCGCAGCCGTTATTCTTATCCGCGCTTCCAAAGGTTCCGGCGCCAAGTCCGAAAGAAATATCGGCAAGAGGAAGGATTATATTGTCGCCGACGGTTATAGCTTCGCCTACAACAGTCTTTGTATTGAGATATCCTGCCATTCCGTTTACAAGAGCTTCTATATTACCCTTAAAATTATTCATATCAGCCATTTAACGCCTCCTGTTTTGTTTCTTTTTATATTTATTTTTTCTTCCTTTTTTCGCCGGAAATGCGTCTTTCAGTAATTTTCTTATTTCCGGTATTTTGAACAGCCTCACTATATTTA
>DVOP01000035.1 GCA_018713465.1 Candidatus Alectryocaccobium stercorigallinarum
AATCTGTAAGAAAAGCGTCGCTTTTTATAAAGAAATGTATAGAAAGATCGATAGAAATGGATCTGCCGCTTACGGACGGAGTATGTTTTGAAGAGGTGCTCTGTAAACTGAAATAACGAAAGGCAAAAAGATGAAAAAATCAATAACGATATTTTATGAAGTCCATGATAATATATATGTGAACCTTACGAATAAATGTCCGTGCGCCTGTGTCTTCTGCCTGCGCCAGACGCGCGACCATATGGAGGAGTCTGATTCGCTGTGGCTTGAGCGCGATCCGTCTTTTGAGGAGGTTATCGCGGCGGCGGATAAGCTCGATATGTCGAAGTATAATGAAGTCGTTTTCTGCGGATTCGGCGAGCCGACGGAGGCTTTTGACGTTCTCATAAAAACCGCCGGATATATAAAAGAAAAGTTTGGAAAAAAGATACGTATAAATACAAACGGCCTTGGCAATCTTATAAACGGCCGAGACATAACGCCGGAAATGAAAGGCCTTGTAGATACCGTTTCAATAAGCCTTAACACTCCGGACCCGGAAGAATACAACAGGATAGTAAGGCCGAGGTTCGGGGCAGATTCGTTTGACGCTATGCTTGAGTTTGCGAAAAAGGCGAAAGAATATGTGCCGAACGTGATCCTTACAACGGTGTCCACGACGATAACGAAGGACGAAGAAGAAAAATGCCGGAAGATATGTGAAAACTTAGGCGTGACATACAGGATCCGCGCATGGGAGAACTGATAAGCGAAACCGGAAATCAAAAGTACAGGGGGATATAATGAGCGACAGGTTTTACAGGAGATTGTCTGAGATAACAGGCGAATCAAATATAATGACCGATGAGCCCATGAATCGTCATACAAGTTTCAGGATAGGCGGACCGGCGGATTATTTTATCACTCCGGAAAGCACGGTGCAGCTTTGCGAGACAATAGAGCTGTGCAGGAGCTTCGGGGTAGATTATATTGTTTTGGGAAACGGCTCGAACGTGCTTGTTTCAGATAAAGGATACAGGGGAGCCGTTATACAGATACAGAAAAATCTGTGCGGCATACGCGTTGATAATGACAGGATATATGTGGAAGCGGGTGCGCTTCTTTCGAAGATCTCCTCAGTGGCGGTGAGCGAAAGCCTTACGGGATTCGAATTCGCTTCGGGAATACCCGGAACTTTCGGAGGAGCCGTCCTTATGAACGCCGGAGCTTACGGCGGAGAGATGAAGGACGTGCTGGAGAGCGCCGACGTGTTCAAGCCGGGCGAGGGGATAGTAGAGGTTAGCTGCAGCGAGCTGAAGCTCGGCTACAGGACGAGCATAATAAAACATTCAGACTGGATAGTCATTGGCGGAGTGATAAAGCTTCAAAAAGGAAATAAGGCTGAAATAGAAAAGAGGATAGAGGAGCTTAAGGCTGAAAGAAACGAAAAGCAGCCTCTTGACGTTCCGAGCGCGGGCAGTGCGTTTAAGCGTCCTGAGGGATATTTCGCGGGCAAGCTCATTATGGACGCCGGGCTTAAAGGCTATTCGATAGGCGGTGCGGCGGTTTCCGAAAAGCACTGCGGATTTCTCGTAAACAAAGGCGGAGCTACCGCGGCGGATATGAAAAAACTTTTTAATGAGATAATAGATATCGTGCGTAAAAAATTTGGCGTGAAACTTGAACCTGAAGTACGGTTTATCGGCGAATTTGAAGAATAGCGAGGTGAACGTATGTATACAAGGCTTGTCATAGTTACCGGCATGTCGGGAGCGGGAAAATCGTCTGTGCTCAATATACTTGAGGACGCGGGATATTACTGTGTCGACAATCTTCCGATACCGCTCATAAAGACTTTCTGCCAGCTGCTCATAAACAGTAGCGACGATAAGATGAACCATGCCGCGATAGGTGTGGATATAAGGAACGGCGACGGAATAAGCGGCCTTGGCAAAATCCTTGACGAGCTTATAAACGAAGAGATCCCGTATGAGATACTTTACTTAGACGCTTCTGACCGTGTCCTTATAAAGCGCTATAAAGAGACGAGAAGATATCACCCGCTCGCCGGAAAAGACGGAAGTATAGAAGACGGTATCACCAAAGAGAGGGAAAAGCTTCAGTTTTTAAGGAAGAAAGCCGATTATATAATAGATACGAGCAGGCTCCTTACAAGAGACCTGAAAAAGACCATAACAGAGATATTCGTTCAGGACATGGGCTTTAACAGCCTGATGGTCACTATCATGTCGTTCGGGTTTAAATTCGGGATACCGCAGGAGGCGGATCTTGTTTTTGATGTCCGTTTCCTGCCGAATCCTTATTATATAGAGGAATTGAAAAAGCTTTCGGGAAATGATCCGCCGGTTTTTGAATACGTGATGAGCTTTGAAGCGGCCAGAGAGTTTGCGGACAAACTGACGGATATGATACGTTTCCTTATACCGAATTATATAAATGAGGGAAAGAACCAGCTTGTCATAGCCATAGGCTGTACGGGAGGAAGACACAGGTCCGTCACTTTCGCCAATGAATTGTACAAGCGGCTTCCGTCTGATGAAGGTTACGGGCTGCGTATCGAACACCGCGACATGGAAAATGAAAAAATTGTAAAAGGATTTTAGGAATGTCATTTTCATCTGAACTTAAAACGGAGCTTGGAAAGGTATATGACAGCGCGAGGCACTGCAGGATAGCGCAGCTTGCGGCTATCGTCTGTTTTTCCGGGAACATTGCTGAGGATGAAAGCAGAGGCAGGTTCCTTGCGGTATCTTCGGAAAATCCGGCGGCGGTCTTATGCGCGGCCGACCTTGTAAAAAAGCTTTTGGATATTTCCTGCGAAGTCGATACCGTAAGATCTTCAAGGAATCTTAAATCTTTTTCAGTGAATGTCGATCTGGAAAAATATCCGGAAATAATGGAAACGCTGAAATTTGTAAAAACCGGCGGCGGGGAAGAACTGCCGGATATTTCGGCGCTTACCGGAAAGAATTGCTGCAAGAGGGCTTTTCTGCGCGGCGCTTTTATCGCCGCGGGGTCGATAAGCGATCCCGATAAGTTTTATCATTTTGAGATACAGTGCAGGAACCGTTATATATCGGAGAGCACGGCGGGGGTAATGAGCGCGCTTTCACTTGCGGCTAAGATAATAACGAGGCAGAAGCACTTTGTTATTTATCTTAAAGAAATAGAACAGATATCTGACGCATTAGGCCTTATGGGAGCGAGGACGTCGCTTTTGGAGCTTGAAAATTCAAGGATAATGAGGGAAATGCGCGGAAATATAAATCGCAGGGTCAACTGCGAAACAGCCAATATAAACAAGGCTGCACAGGCCGCGGCGCGGCAAATTGAGGATATTCTTTACCTTGAGAAACATATGAGTTTGAGTTCGTTGCCAAATGGACTTGACGAAATAGCTAAGATTAGGTTAGAATATCCAGAAGCGACATTAAGTGAGTTAGGAGCTTATTTAGAGCCGCCTATCGGCAAATCGGGAGTTAATCACCGGTTGCGCAAGTTAAGCAGTATCGCAGAGGTTTTAAGGAACCGAGGAGGAGAATTATTATGATAAGGAAACCGGTCACAATAAGGATCGCTAATGGACTGGAAGTCAGACCTATTGCAATGTTGGTTCAGGTTGCCAGCCAGTTCGAAAGTGAGATCTACATCGAAAATGGCAACAAGAGGGTAAACGCGAAGAGTATTATGGGAATGATGAGCCTTGGACTTGATGCTGGAGAAAAGGTAACGGTATCCATTGAAGGCGCAGATGAAGAAGAGGCCATGAAAGGAATTGAGGAATACCTGAGCAAGAAGTCCCATAAATAATGGTGGAATGTCTTACTTGGACCAATCAGCCCTGATATAGAATAATGTGAAAAAATGCCCCGGCAGTCAGTCAGGAAGAGATGAAAATTCTTTCTGCTGCTGCCG
>DVOP01000036.1 GCA_018713465.1 Candidatus Alectryocaccobium stercorigallinarum
TCTTATGTCCAAAAAAATCGACGTTCTTACAAAAAAGTATGTTTCTCAAAATCATATCTTTGCCTAAACGGCGATGGGAAGAATAAAGTCCGAAGGCGGAAGGATAAATATGTGCAAAGCGGTAGAGAAAATAAAGGAAGAAGCAAGAGAAGAAGGCAAAAAACAAGGTGAAGCAGAAGGCAGAAAACAGGGTAAGTATAGTATGATAATCAAGATGATGAAGAACGGTATGTCTGATGATATGCTTATAAAATATTGCGGTATTTCTCCCGATGAACTTGATAAATATAAACAGGCATTGTCTGCGGAAGCTTAAGAAAAAAGATGGCTGTTTTTTCTGTAAAAAAAGACAGATGTTTTTTCTGTTCCTTTATTTTTGCAAAGCAGTGTGATATAATCCTGAAATGGTATTGGTGTTTCGCTTAAATGCGAGGCGGTTGCCAACAAATAAAACAGAAGGTGAGATGAAAAGATATGAGCGAGCAGTGCAATCACGACTGTTCTTCATGCAGCTCTGACTGCGCGGAAAGAGATCCGAAGAGCTTTCTTGAAGAACTTAATCCATATTCGAGCGTTAAAAAAGTCATCGGCGTAGTGAGCGGAAAGGGCGGCGTAGGAAAATCGCTTGTCACTTCGCTTCTTGCGGAGGCTGTAAATAAAGCGGGATATAAGACAGCTATCCTGGACGCGGATATTACGGGACCGTCTATACCGAAGATCTTCGGTATAAATGAAAAGGTTGCGGGAAACGATATGGGTATCGTTCCGGCGGTAACTTCTGACGGCATAAAGATGATATCTATAAATCTGCTCCTTGAAAATACAGAAGATCCGGTCGTATGGAGAGGTCCGATAATCGCGGGAGCTGTAAAGCAGTTCTGGAGCGAGGTAGTATGGGACGAGGTCGACTATATGTTCGTTGATATGCCTCCTGGAACAGGCGACGTTCCGCTTACGGTATTCCAGTCTCTGCCGGTAGACGGTATAGTCGTTGTGGCTTCTCCGCAGGAGCTTGTTGAAATGATAGTCGGAAAAGCCGTAAATATGGCGGGAATGATGAATATTCCGGTACTTGGTATCGTTGAGAACATGTCGTATTTCGTCTGCCCGAACTGCAATGAAAAACATTTTATTTTCGGAAACAGCCATGTAGACGATCTGGCTTCCAAATTCGGAATAGACACGGTTTCAAAGATACCGATAGATCCCAAGCTTGCAAAACTTTGCGATGAGGGAAAGATATCGGAATATAAGAACGAGCATTTAAAAGAGATAGTTGAGAAGATAGAAGCCCTGACAAAATAATCTATAAAAGGGATAACAATACAAGAGGTAAGGCACTATGAAAAAAGATATTGATTGGAGTAATATCGGTTTCGGATATTACAAAACGGATTACAGATATGTTTCTAATTATAAAAACGGCAGCTGGGACGAGGGCGAGATAACGACAGACAGCGAGCTGGTATTGAACGAATGCGCCGGAGTTTTGCAGTATTCCCAGTCTGTATTTGAGGGACTTAAGGCATATGAAACAGAAAACGGACATATCGTTACGTTCCGCCCGGACTTAAACGCGAGCCGTCTTGTCGACTCATGTAAAAGACTCTGTATTCCGGTGGTGCCTGAAGAAAAATTCTTAGACGCTATCGACAAGGTAGTAGCCGCGAATGCGGATTATGTTCCGCCGTACGGCTCGGGCGCGACGCTTTATATCCGTCCGTATGTGTTTGGAAGCAGCCCGGTACTTGGAGTACATGCGGCCGAGGAATATCAGTTCAGGGTATTTGTATCTCCTGTAGGACCGTATTTCAAGGGCGGCGCAAAGCCGATGGTAATAAGGGTTTCGGATTATGACAGAGCCGCGCCGCACGGAACAGGAAACATCAAGGCCGGCCTTAACTACGCGATGAGCCTTTATCCGATAACGGAAGCACATGAAGAAGGTTTCAGCGAGAACATGTATCTTGACCCGGCGACACGCACAAAGGTCGAGGAGACAGGCGGAGCGAATTTCATCTTTATAAAAGGCAACAAGATGATAACTCCGAAGTCGAACAGTATCCTTCCGTCGATAACACGCAGGTCTTTGGAATATGTTGCGAAAGAATATCTCGGACTCGAGGTCGAGGAAAGAGAAGTATTGTTCAGCGAGGTAAGCGAGTTTGAAGAGTGCGGACTTTGCGGAACGGCAGCGGTAATTTCTCCGGTCGGAATGATAAACGACCACGGAAAAGAGATTGCGTTCCCTTCGGGCATGGAAAAAATGGGACCGACGATCCAGAAGCTGTATGATACTTTAGTAGGTATCCAGATGGGAAGTATTGAAGCTCCTGAAGGTTGGATCAGAAAAATATTATAATTATGGAAAAAAATCAAAATAGCCAGCCTCTTGCGGAAGCCCTCGACGGGTTTATCGCAGGAGAGCCGGCATATTTTTGTATTCCGGGACATCGTTTTTCGAACGGAATTCCGGACGGATTAAAAAAACGCTTTGGAGAAGGCGCTTTTAAATATGACCTGACCGAGGCAAACGGCCTCGACGATCTGCATGCCGCTTCCGGCGCGATAAAAGAAGCGCAGGATCTTGCTGCGCAGCTGTACAGCGCTGACCGTACATGGTTTCTGGTAAACGGTACGACATGCGGAAACGAAGCGCTTATGCTTGCGGCGGCGCGGGAAAACGAAGAGGTCATAGTCGCGAGGAACGTACATAAATCTGTGATATCGGGACTAGTCCTTTCGGGCGCAAAGCCAGTATGGATATTACCGGAAACGGATCCGGGGTTTGGATTTTCAACGACGGTATCGCCGGATAAGCTTAAAAAAACAATAGAGCAACATCGCGGCGCGAAAGCCGTATTTATCGTAAGCCCCACATACTACGGCGTGAATTCGGACATAGGCGCGCTTGCCGAAATATGCCATGAAAATAATATTCCGCTCATCGTAGACGAAGCGCACGGAGCGCACCTTTATTTCAACGAAAGATTCCCGAAAGGCGCGCTTGGACTTGGAGCCGACGCTGTCGTTATGAGTACGCACAAGACGCTGAACAGTATGACGCAAAGCTCCATGCTGCATATAAAGGGAAGCCGTATCGATGAAAGACGCATAGACGCGGCGCTTAAAATGACGATGAGCTCTTCTCCGTCGTATGTGCTGATGACTTCGCTCGACGCGGCGAGGGCGCAGATGGCAGAATGCGGACATGAAATACTGCAAAGCGCGTTTGGGCTTTCAATGAAGCTGCGGCAGGAGCTTAGCAGTATAAGCGGGATAGAAGTTTTCGGAGGTTCTGACGCCGGCAGTCTGCTTTTTAATCGTATCGACATGTCGAGGGTCGTTTTTTCAGGCGTCAGACTCGGACTGTCAGGATATGAGCTTTCAGATATTTTTTTCGATAAATATTCGGTCGCTCTTGAGATGGCGGACGGCATATGCTGCGTCGCCGTTGTGACCGGGGCGAATAAACGCAGTGAAACAGACCGGCTGGTAAACGCACTTCGGGATATATCTTCCGAATACGCTGATAAGGCAGGAAAGAACGATAAGATTAAATATAAAGCAGGGCCGGGCGTATTGCCCAAGATGAAGCTGACACCGAGGGAAGCTTTTTTTGCGGAGTATGAGATGATAAAGCCTGAAAAAGCGCTCGGAAGGATAAGCGCGCAGAGCGTTTCCATATATCCGCCCGGAATACCGGCTATAAATGCCGGCGAGGTGATAGACGAAAACGTGCTTTCGGTCATAGGGTATTGCCGTGAAAACGGCGTTAAAGTGCACACGGATACGGGTGAAGGGATAGGATATATAAAGGTCGTGAAATGACTTTGCCGTTTTGGACGCGGCTAATATATTCTAAAGCATTAATTTAAGTTGGAGAACGACAGATGAAATTTATCTCATGGAATGTGAACGGCCTGAGGGCGTGTATGACAAAGGGATTTCAGGACAGCTTTGACGCTCTTGACGCTGATTTTTTCTGCCTTCAGGAAACGAAGCTCCAGGAAGGACAGATTGACTTTAAGCCTGAAGGATACGCACAGTTCTGGAATTATGCCGAAAAGAAAGGGTATTCCGGAACGGCGATATTTGCTAAGAACGAGCCGCTCTCTGTCGGCTACGGAATGGGTATTGAAGAGCACGACAAAGAGGGACGCGTCATAACGCTTGAATACCCGTTGTTTTATCTTGTTACCGTATATACTCCGAACAGCCAGGACGGATTAAAGCGCCTTGATTACAGAATGCAGTGGGAAGACGCGTTCAGGGCGTATTTAAAGGGGCTTGAGGATAAAAAGCCTGTTATCGTATGCGGAGATATGAATGTCGCGCACAATGAAATAGATCTTAAAAATCCGTCGACGAACAGGAAAAACGCCGGATTCACAGATGAAGAAAGAGCGAAAATGACTCAGCTTTTAGACAGCGGGTTTATCGATACGTTCAGGCACATACACCCGGAGGCGGTCGAATACTCGTGGTGGTCGTACAGGTTCAACGCGAGGGCAAGGAACGCGGGCTGGCGTATAGACTATTTCCTTGTTTCGGATAGTTTAAAAGGAAAAATAATGGAAGCTTCAATACATCAGGAAATTTTCGGCTCGGATCACTGTCCGGTCGAGTTGGTGATGGATATATAAAGTTTTATCAAGAGGATACATGCTATGAAAAGATTTATAGATCTTATCGAAAAAGAGATATCCGCCGGATTTGAAAAGGCGGGATATGATCCAAAATACGGAAAGGTCACTGTATCAAACAGGCCTGATCTTTGCGAGTTTCAGTGCAACGGCGCAATGGCGGCGAAAAAAGAATACGGAAAGGCTCCGAGAGATATAGCCTCTGACATCGCGGCGCAGTTTGACGGAAGCGGCGCGATAGAATCAGTGGAAGTAGCCGGACCCGGATTTTTGAACATAAAGGTTTCCGGCGCATACTTGTCGGAATATCTTAAGGATATGAGCGAAAGCGAAAGGCTGGGAGTTGAAAATCCCGGAAAGCCCAAAACCGTAATAATAGACTACGGCGGACCTAACGTTGCTAAGCCTCTGCACGTAGGACATCTGCGCTCCGCGATAATAGGCGAGAGCGTTAAAAGGCTCGGAAGATTTATGGGGGATAATGTCACAGGCGATGTGCATTTAGGAGACTGGGGCCTTCAGATGGGGCTTATCATAACCGAGGTACATGAGCGTATGCCGGACTTGCCGTATTTCGATCCTGACTTTGAAGGGGAATATCCAAAGGAAGCTCCGTTTACGATAGGCGAGCTTGAGGAAATATATCCGGCGGCGAGCGCTAAAAGCAAGGAAGACGAGGCGTACAGGGAAAAAGCGCTTGAAGCGACGAACGAGCTGCAGAAGGGCAGAAGAGGCTATATCGCGCTGTGGAACCATATAATGAATGTTTCTGTAACCGACCTGAAGAAGAATTATAAAAAGCTCGACGTGGAATTCGATCTTTGGAAAAAAGAATCGGACGCGCAGCCGTATATCCCGGATATGGTAAAAAAGATGAAAGACGACGGCTATGCGTACGAGGATCAGGGAGCTTTGATCGTAGACGTAAAAGAGGATACCGATACGAAAGAGGTACCGCCGTGTATCGTCCTTAAGTCTGACGGAGCGTCTCTTTACACCACGACCGATCTTGCGACAATAGTGGAGAGAATGAAGCTGTTCGATCCTGACGAGATAATCTATGTCGTTGATAAAAGACAGGAAATGCATTTTACGCAGGTATTCCGCTGCGCGAAAAAATGCGGTCTTGTGAAGCCGGAAACAAAGCTCGTACATCTCGGCTTCGGCACGATGAACGGCAAGGACGGCAAGCCGTTCAAGACCCGTGAGGGCGGAGTTATGCGCCTTGAAAGCCTTATAAACGAGATAGACGAGCAGATGTATAAAAAGATCGTAGAGAATAAAGGCTCGGAGGACGGGGAGACGAAGGAAACCGCGAAGACAGTAGGTCTTGCGGCGATAAAATACGGGGATCTTTCCAACCAGGCGGCGAAGGATTATGTGTTCGATCCGGAACGCTTTACATCGTTTGAGGGAAATACGGGACCGTATATCCTTTATACGATAGTGCGTATTAAGTCCATTATGGAAAAATATAAGGAAATGGGCGGCGATCCTGCGAAATGCCACATCAATCCGCCCGTCTCGGAGAGTGAAAAAGCGCTTATGCTCGAATGCGCGGCGTTTAACGGCGCTATGGTAAACGCGTATGAGGAAACGGCGCCGCATAAGATATGCGCGTATATTTATTCGCTTTCAAACGAGCTGAATCATTTTTACCATGAGACAAAGATCTTGTCCGAGGAAGATGAGAACAGACGCGACGGCTGGATAGCGCTTCTGGAGCTTGTAAAAGATATCCTTGAAACATCTATAGATATTCTTGGATTTTCCGCGCCGGAAAAGATGTAATGATACGAAGGTCGAAAAGTTATGAATAAAGGTTTAATAATCTTCGATCTCGACGGTACCCTTACAGATTCCTGTCCGGGGATATTAAAAAGTATCGAATACGCAATCGAAAAACTCGGAAGGACAGTACCGTCAAGAGAAGTGCTGATGTCGTTCGTCGGTCCGCCTCTGCTCGCCCAGTTCAAGGAAGTTTTCGGTATGGAAGACGACGAGGCAGAAAAAGCGGTATCTTATTTTAGGGAAAGATATAACGAGACCGGCGTATATGAAAACAGCATTTTTTCAGGGATAGACGGACTTCTAAAAAAATTGAAAAAGGACGGATACACGCTTTCCGTCGCTACGTCCAAGCCGATGAAAATGGCGGATACCGTGATCAGACATTTTAATATCGAAGGATATTTTGATTTCTGGCAGGGTTCGTCAGGCGATAAAGGCCGTTCCGATAAGATGGACATAATAGAATGTGTTATAGAGGGCAACGGTTATTCGGACGCGAAAGAAAAGGTATGTCTTGTAGGCGACAGGAAATATGACGCAATGGGGGCTTCGGCCTGCGGTATAGGATTTTACGGAGCCGGATGGGGATACGCCCCCGAAGGCGAGCTTGAAGGATATCCGAACAAGGGCATTGCGGTATCGCCCGAAGAATTATATAAAATGATAGCTGAAAAGGAATAGGAATGGTCGACAGATCTGAAGTGCCGTTAAAAAATAAAATATGGGAAATGATAAGCCCGTTTGCGTTTTTCTTAGTGTGCATGGTAATCTGCATTTTTATCGTTTATCTCATAGCGGGAGTTATCTACGAATCGTCTCCGTCAGAGGGCGTATCGTTCGAAAACTACGTGCTCAGCCAGTCGCTTTGGTGCTACCTCGCGTTTTATGTGGCCGCGCTGTTCGTTAAGGGAAGCAGGAAAAGCAGGGCGTATGAGAGCGTAAAATACGGACATGAAAACCGGAACTGGAAGCTGATTTATTGTATCCTGGCAGCGGCTGCGGCGTTCTTTGCCGCGCTTGTCATAAGCAGGCTGCTTTCCGCGTCAGGCATAGAAGATGTTTTTACGACTTACAGTACGGCCGAGGATACGGCTTTTGCGGGAAAGCCCGCGATATTGCTCATAATTACGACGGTCATAGCAGGTCCGCTCGCCGAAGAGCTAATATTCAGATATATGACATTCGGCAGAATGCGCTGCTATATCGGCAGCAGGTGGGCGGTCATATTATCGGCGCTGCTGTTCGGGATATATCATACCAATATGGTGCAGTTCATATATTGTACGATCCTTGGAATTATTTTTGCGGTCATATATGATAAATCGGGAAATTTGTGGATAACTGTCGGGGCGCATATGGCAATCAATCTGGCTAGCGTGGTTGCATATTTCTGACAGTTCGTATATAGTGAAAAAATAAAACGGTGCGTATCCGCACATGATCTACAGCAACAGGAAGTTTTTGGCAGGAGGTTTAACATATGAATATATGCGTTTACGGAGCGGCAAGCCAGAAAGTAGATGAGGTCTACACGAGCGCGGTCGAAGAATTAGGTTATCTGATGGCGCTTCGCGGACACAGCCTTGTATTCGGCGCGGGCGCAAGCGGTATCATGGGAGCTGTGGCGCGCGGAGTAAAAAGGGGAAAAGGAAAAATAACAGGAGTAATACCGAAATTTTTCAGAGATGAAAAGATAGAAGCGATATATCCGGAATGCGACGAGCTTATATATACCGATTCAATGCATGAAAGAAAGTTTACTATGGAGGAAAAGGCTGACGCTTTCATAATCGCTCCCGGCGGTATCGGAACGATGGAGGAGTTTTTCGAGGCGCTTACTCTTAAACAGCTTGGCAGACATACAAAGCCGATAGCTATTTTCAATGTAAACGGCTTTTATGATTATCTTGAAAAATTCATGTATGTAACCATGGAGAAGAAATTTATCAGAGCTAACTGCGACCTGCTTTATTTGACTTTTACTGATCTTGACGAGCTTTTCGATTACGTAGAGCATCACAGCGGCTCTTTCGGGATGACTGTGCATGATTTCAAGGACGGCGGGATAAGCGCGAGCGAAAGATAAATATTATATCAGGACTAAAAGGTCATTGTATGGAAACGCATTTGTATGCGGCAGGACTCAAACGTCTTTGCACATGCAGGTGCGTTATTTTTGTGGGAATGGGCGAGCTGGAATTCTTAATATTTTGTTTATAAATATATTGTTGACAGCATAATACATCGGTGATACAATTCGAGCGGTAAAAATAGTTAAATAAAATTAACTAAATTTTTTTATAAAGGAGATAGTACAATGTGTTTTGACAAGATCAAGGAGCTTATCGTAGAGATAATCAGCTGCAGCGAAGATGAGGTTACAATGGAGACAAACATGAAAGAGGATCTCGGTATCGATTCTCTTGACGCTATGGAGCTCGCAATGTCTGTTCAGGACAATCTCGGAGTTGAGATCCCGGAAGATAAGCTTGCTGAAATGGTATATGTAAAAGACGTTGTTAATTTCGTTGATGAACATCTGGAGAAATAAAAAATGCAGTTAAACGAAGTTTTCAGTATCTGGGACAGGTTTGAAAAGTCAAAGGCGACGGAAGTAGTCATTGAGACAAAAGACGGCAAAATATCCCTTAAAAAGGGAGGAGCCGTTGTTATGCCGCCTGCCCCGGGTATGCTTCCGGCGCAAAGCGCTGCGCCGAACGCAGGAACAGTATCTGCACAGGAGCCGGAGCAGGCCGTAAGTGAAACTACGCCTGTATCGGGAGAAGTCGTAAAGGCTCCGTTCGTAGGAACATTTTACAGAGCTTCCGCGCCGGGCGCCGAGCCGTTTATAAAGATCGGACAGACGGTCAAAAAGGGCGACGTCGTGGGCATAATCGAAGCTATGAAGATGATGAACGAGATAGTCGCTCCATGCGACGGAACGGTGACCGATATTTATGTTGACGACGAAACCTTAGTTGAGTTTGGTCAGGCTCTTGTATGCATTGGAGATTGATTCATGTTTAAAAAAATTCTGATAGCTAACAGGGGCGAAATAGCCCTTAGGATAATCAGATGTTGCCGCGAGATGAATATAAGGTCTCTCGCGGTATATTCCACAGAAGATAAAAATTCGCTCCCCGTCATGCTGGCGCAGGAGTCTGTTTGCATTGGTCCGGCTAAGGCGAAGGACAGTTATCTGAACCAGGACGCCCTTATCGAGACTGCGATAAAGACGAACTGCGACGCGATACACCCGGGTTACGGATTTTTGTCTGAAAACGCCGATTTCGCTAAAAAATGCGAGGAAAACGGCATTGTATTTATCGGTCCTTCGTCCGATCTTATTTCAAAAATGGGAGATAAGCAGACGGCAAGGGAAATAATGAAGAAAAATAACGTCCCGGTAGTTCCGGGCTCGGACGGCTGTATAGATTCCGCAGAGGAAGCGATGGCGTGGGCCGAAAAGGTCGGATATCCGGTCCTTATCAAGGCTTCTGCCGGCGGCGGCGGAAAAGGCATGCGCCGCGTATATAAAGCCGAGGATATGAAAAAGAACTTCGATTCCGCAAAGGCCGAGGCTGAGGCTGCTTTTGGAAACGGGGATCTTTATCTTGAAAAGCTTATAATCGACCCGAGGCATATCGAAGTACAGATATTGGCCGACAAGCACGGAAACGTCATACATTTAGGTGAGCGCGACTGTTCGCTTCAGCGAAACAACCAGAAACTTTTAGAGGAGTCGCCCGCCGTATTTATAGACGAGGACGTGCGCGCTTCCATCAGGCAGGCTGCCGTAAACGCGGCCAAGGCGGTCGGATATTTCAGCGCCGGAACGGTCGAATTTGTGCTTGACAAGACGGGCAAGTTCTATTTTATAGAAATGAACACGAGGATACAGGTCGAGCACCCGGTAACGGAATGCGCGACGGGAGTAGACCTCATCAGAGAGCAGATACTTATTGCGCTCGGAAGGAAGCTGTCGTACAGCCAGGAGGATATTTCTATAAACGTGCACGTCATAGAGTGCAGGATAAACGCCCTTTCCACAGGAAAGATAAAAACGCTTCATCTTCCCGCCGGATTCGGGGTCAGAGTTGAAAGCGCCCTTTTCGAGGGCTGTGAGATAAGTCCGTACTATGATTCAATGATAGCGAAGCTCATCGTTTTGGGCAGCAGCAGAAGAGAGGCTGTAAGAAGGCTTCGAAGGATATTGGAGGAGATAATCATAGACGGTATCGAGACAAACGCCCATCTTATGTATCTTCTTACATATCAGCCTGAGTTTATAAGAGGCGGATATGACACTTCATACTGGAAAAAGATTGAGGGAACGCTCGTTTCAGAGCTTACTGAGGTTAATAAACGTCAATGAGTTTACAGGATTTATTTGCCGAGAATAAGATAAAATATAAAAATCTTGTCGGTATAAGGAAAAATATAAAAAAGGAAAACGGATTCATCTGCCCTAAGTGCCACAATGAGTCCATGCCGGAAACGCTGCAGAAAAAGAATTATATCTGCAGCTACTGCGGCTATTTATTCAAAATGCCGCCGAGGGCAAGGATAGAGCTTATCTGTGACAAGAAGAAGTTCAGGGAATACCAGAGCCGTCTGACTACGAAAGACCCGCTTGAGTTTCCGGGATATCAGGAAAAACTCGAGGGCTTAAGAGAGCAGACGGGCGAGATGGAGGCGGTAGTTACTGGAGTCGCCGCTATTAAAGACGTGACTTTCGCACTTGCGGTAATGAACAGCGCATTCCTTATGGGAAGCATGGGAACCGTTGTCGGAGAGAAGATAACGGCGCTTACCGAATATGCCGAAAGAAAGCACATTCCGCTTGTCATCTTCGCCGCGAGCGGCGGAGCGAGAATGCAGGAGGGACTGTTCTCCCTTATGCAGATGGCTAAGACTGCGGCGGCAGTGGAGAAATTCAAAAGGTCGGGCGGTCTGTATATATCATGTCTGACTAACCCTACTACAGGCGGAGTAAGCGCAAGCTTCGCAATGCTCGGAGATATAATCATCGCCGAGCCGGAAGCCCTTATCTGCTTTGCCGGACCGAGGGTCATCGAGCAGACTATCGGAAGAACGCTTCCGGAGGGATTCCAGAGGTCGGAGTTCCTTTTGGAGCACGGAATGATAGATATGATATGCGAGCGCAGGAAGCTTAAGGATACGCTTTATAAGATCATGAAGCTTCACATGCCGGTGGAAAGCCCGGCAGGGAAAGGAAATGTATAATGCCAGCAACCGAAGTTTCTGCTTTTGAAAAAGTAAATATCGCAAGAAGCAAGGGAAGACCGCTTATAACAGATTATATAAAAGAGCTGTTCGACGATTTCGTTGAGCTCAAGGGCGACAGGCTTTTCCGCGAGGATCCGTCGATTTTAGGAGGCATAGCGTCGTTTCACGGATTTCCGGTCACAGTTATCGGACACAGAAAGGGACGCAATACGAACGAGAACATAAAATATAATTTCGGAATGACGTCTCCCGAAGGCTACAGGAAGGCAATGCGCCTTATGAAAGAGGCCGAAAGATTCCGAAGACCTGTAATAACTTTTATTGACACTCCGGGAGCATACCCCGGAATGGAGGCTGAGAGCAACGGACAGGCAAACGCGATAGCGGAAAGCATGGCGCTTATGAGTACACTGCGCACGCCTGTAATGGCGGTAGTCACAGGCGAGGGAAGCAGCGGAGGAGCGCTGGCTATCGGAGTAGCCGACAGGGTCTATATGCTCGAAAACGCCGTATACAGCATTCTTTCGCCGGAGGGGTTTGCTTCTATCATGTGGAAGGACCCGTCAAGGGCAGCTGAGGCGGCTTCGGTCATGAAGCTTACGGCGCAGGATCTCTATGAATACGGCCTTATTGACAAGATAGTTCCGGAGAAAAACCTGTACAGGAACCTTGACAGGCTGCTCTATACCTCAATGCTCAAATTAAAGGGCTTTGACGTCGACGAGCTCGTAAGCAAGCGCTATAGAAAATTCAGACATATGGACGGCATATATAAACCTGTTGATATGCCGCAGGATCATTACGAGAGCGATCCTGAGACAGAACAAAAATAAAGATCGGGAGGTAATATGCCGGGGTTAAAAATATCGGGCGCAGGTTTCGCGCTTCCGAAAAAGATAGTTACTAATGACGATATGAGGGAATTCATCGATACGAGCGATGAATGGATATATTCAAGAACGGGAATAAAGACGCGTCATATAATCGGCGCCGACGAAGCCGCGCATACGCTTGCGATAGAAGCGTCGAAAAAGGCTATAGAAACTGCTGAAAAATCGGATCCGGATTTTTCAAAGGACAAGATAAAGGCGGTCATCGTAGGAACTATGACAAGCGATTATGTTTTTCCGTCGATAGCCTGCATTCTTCAAAAGGAGCTTGGCTTAAGTAATGAGATAAAAGCGTTTGACTTAAGCGCGGCGTGCACGAGCTTCGTATATGCGCTGCAGACGACCTTCGAGATATTAAACGCCGAGCACAGCGGCTATATCCTTACGGTCGGAGCAGAGTGTATGTCAAAGGTGCTGAACTTTAAGGACAGGGCGACATGCGTGCTCTTTGGAGACGGGGCGGGCTCGGTCATAGTCAAGTGGGACGATTCGCCTGACAGCGTCTTCAAGGAGGTGTCGGGTACTGAGGGAAACCTTACAGATCTGTACTGCAAGAACCCGCGTGAAAACGTCGATGACGAGACAGCCGACGGATATCTTCATATGAACGGCGGCGCCGTATATATGTTCGCGACAGGCGCTTTGAAAAAGGCGGTAAATAAGCTGCTTGATGAGACGGGGAATACGATGGACGATATCGGAATTGTCGTCTGTCATCAGGCGAACGCGAGGATAATCAACCACGTTAAGAAAAGATTCCCGGGACATGAAGACAAATTTTTTATGGATCTTGAGCATTTCGCGAATACATCGGCCGCAAGCGTCGGAATTGCGCTCGCGGACGTATATGAAAGAGAACTTATCAGGCCGGGCATGAAAATAATACTCGCCTCATTCGGAGCGGGACTTTCATGGAACGGTATTCTGATGTCAGTATAAAGGAGATTTCTTATGAAGAAACTTAACGAATTACTTGGAATAAAATACCCCTTTATTCAGGGAGGAATGGCTAATATCGCTACGGCTCAGCTGGCTTCGGCGGTTTCAAACGCCGGAGGTCTCGGACTTATAGCCGCAGGCGGGATGAATGTAGATACTTTAAGGGAGAACATCAGAAAATGCCGTGAAATGACGGATAAGCCTTTCGGCGTAAACCTTATGCTCATGCACCCTCAGATAGACGACCTTGCCAAGGTTGTATTGGAGGAGGGCGTTAAGTTCGTTACAACAGGCGCCGGAATGCCTTCTAAATATATGGAAGAGTGGAAAAAGGCGGGAATAAAGGTATTTCCCGTTACATCGAGCGTTATGATGGCGAAAAGACTTCAGGATCTCGGAGCTGATATGATAATCGCGGAGGGCTGTGAAAGCGGCGGCCACGTGGGAGAGATGACGACTATGGCTATCGTTCCTCAGATGGTTGAAGCGCTTGATGTTCCAGTCATCGCAGCCGGAGGCGTGGCAAGCGGAAAGCAGCTTGCTGCAGCGTTTGCTCTTGGCGCAAGCGGCGTTCAGATGGGTACGGTATTCCTTGCTTCAGACGAATGTCCGATACATCAGAATTATAAAGACGCCGTTCTTAAGGCTAGAGACAACGACACGGTCGTTACCGGAAGAATAGCGGGTTCTCCGGTGCGCATAATCAAAAACGCGATGTCGCGCGAATATTTAAAACATGAAAAACAGGGCGCTACTTTGATGGAGCTTGAGCAGTATACGCTTGGTTCATTAAGGAGAGCCGTATTTGACGGAGATACAAAGACTGGCTCGCTCATGGCCGGACAGGTATCAGGGCAGATAAAGACGATAAGACCCGTAGCTCAGATAATGAAGGATATTTATAACGAATATCTTGAAACAGTACATAAGCTTGCCGATGAAGCGGAGGAAATAAAATGAGAGTATTTTTATATGCAGGACAGGGGGCCCAGTTTGTAGGCATGGGAAAAGACCTCTACGAGGAATTTCCGGCGTATAAAAAGACGGTAGACAGTATAGAGCTTCAGTTCGACCATATAAAGCTTATGCACGAGGGACCTGCCGAAATACTTAACGATACCGCTTACACACAGCCCTGCTACGCTTCATTCGCAGCAGGAGTGACCGCGGTGCTTGAAGAAGCCGGGATACGTCCTGAGGCGGCGTGCGGATTGAGTCTTGGCGAGTACGGCGCTTTGTATGCGGCAGGAGTATGGGATACGAAAACATATGTTGACCTTGTAGCGTTCAGGGGAAAGGTAATGGCGGACGCTGTTAAGGGAATGACGTATTCCATGAGCGCGATACTTGGAACCGGTCCGGCCGAAGTCGAGGAGGCATGTGAAAAGCACGCTTCTAAAGGATTCGTAACAGTTGCGAATTATAACTGTCCGGGGCAGTATGTTATCTGCGGCGAAGAGGCGGCGGTGGCTGCCGTAGAAGAGTATATGAAGGAAAATTTCAAAGCTAAATGCGCGAGACTCAATACTACAAGTCCTTTCCATACGAGTCTTCTTAAAAGCGCGGGAGACGCGCTCAAAGAGAAGTTCGGAAATATTACGTTTAACGCGCCTAATATACCGGTAGCCATGAACGTCAGCGGAAAGCTTCTTTCGGAAAACGACGATATAAAATATCTGCTTGAAATGCAGGTGCAGAAAAGCGTTCGGTTCGAGGACGATATTACGACGCTCATAAACATGGGCGCTGACGATTTTATCGAGATAGGACCGGGAAACGTGCTTACAGGACTTTGCAAAAAGACGGCGAGAAAGCTTGGAGCGAAGGTAAACACGGTCACGATACAGAAAGCCGAAGATCTTAAAAAGCTTTTAGGATAAGGCAGAATATTTGGATTGGAGAAATAAAGTGGAAAGAAAACAGGTTGCGCTTATTACCGGCGGAAGCCGCGGCATAGGCAGGGCGATATGCGTCCGCCTTGCGAAAGACGGAATGGATATTGCGTTTACATACAGCTCAGACGCGGACGGAGCGGCTGAAACGAAAAAGCTCTGCGAGGAAGCCGGGGCTGTTGTTTACGCGTATAAGGCAGATATAAAAAGCTCCCGGGAGTGTGCCGATGTTGTAAAAGACTTGGCTGAAAAAACAGGCGGATTTATTGACGTGCTTGTAAACAACGCCGGGATAACGAGAGATGATCTGGCGATAAGAATGACCGACGAAAAGTTTGAGGAAGTCATTCAGGCTAATTTAAACGGCACATTTTACATGCTCAGAGACGTTTCAAAGCTTATGATGAGAAAGCGCAGCGGAAAGATCGTCAATATAAGCAGTTATTCGGGCGTTTACGGAAATCCGGGTCAGATAAATTATGCGGCGAGCAAGGCCGGAGTCATCGGAATGACAAAAACGCTTGCGAAAGAGCTTGCGAGCAGACATATCAACGTGAACGCCATTGCGCCGGGAACCATACGTACGAAAATGACGGACGCTATACCGGAAGATATCATGAAAAATATAGTAGAAAATATACCGGTGAAATATGTCGGAGAGCCTGAAGATATCGCGAATGCGGCCGCGTTTTTGGCAAGCGAACAGGCGCGCTACATAACCGGACAGGTACTTTGTGTTGACGGAGGAATGGGTCTATGAGAAGAGTTGTAGTTACTGGTATGGGAGCGGTAACGCCGATAGGAAACAGCGTTCCCGAAATGTGGGAGGCTGTACAAAGAGGCGATTGCGGTATCGCGCCTATAACGCTTTATGATACGTCAGAGCAGAAGGTTAAACTGGCCGGCGAAGTAAAGAACTTTGAACCGGAAAAGGTTTATGATAAAAAAGAACTTCGCCGTATGGACCGTTTCACGCAGTTCGCCGTAGTTGCTGCGCACGAAGCGATGAATGACTGCGGTATAGACCTTGACAGCGTGGATAAAACACGTTTCGGATGTCTGGTAGCGAGCGGAATAGGCGGACTCAACGCTATACAGAACGAGGATAAGCGCGGACGCGAAAAGGGCTATGACAGGGTAATGCCGTATTTTATTCCGATGTGTATTTCAAATATGGCGGCCGGACAGATAGCCATAAGATATGGTCTTATGGGAATGTGCTCATGCGTTGTTACGGCATGCGCGGCGGGAACAAATGCGATCGGCGATTCATACAGGCACATAAAAGACGGATACGCCGATATGATGATATGCGGAGGAGCGGAAGCGTGCATAACAAACTTAGGCATAGGCGGATTTACGGCGATGCAGGCTCTTTCTGCATCAACGGACGCTACCCGCGCGTCCATTCCGTTTGACAAAGAGAGAAACGGCTTCGTTATGGCTGAAGGAGCGGGAATGCTTGTGCTCGAGGAGTATGAACATGCCAAGGCGAGAGGCGCTCACATTTACTGCGAACTCTCAGGATACGGCGTAAACTGCGACGCTCACCATGTAACGGCTCCGAGAGAAGACGGAATACCGGCTGCGGCGTGTATGAAGATGGCTATGGACGACGCCGGCATAACGCCCGACAAGATAGATTATATAAACGCGCACGGAACGTCTACAAAGCTCAACGACAAGACGGAGACAAAGGCTATACGCATGGCGTTTGGAGAATATGCGGACAAGCTTTGTGTAAGCTCGACAAAATCCATGACAGGACATATGATAGCGGCTACGGGCGCGGTAGAAGGCATTATTTCCGTACTTTCAGTCGTAAACGACTATGTTCCTGCGACGATAAATTATCAGGTCCCGGATGAGGAATGCGACCTTGACATCGTTCCAAACAAAGGTCGTGAAATGAAGGTGGATTATGCGCTTTCTAATTCGCTCGGCTTCGGCGGCCATAACGCATGCATTATTTTCAACAAGGTTAAATGATACAAATGCCGAAAAATAAAAATCGGAGGATATATTCGTGGAGCTTAATATAAACGAAATTCAGAAAATACTTCCTCACAGATATCCGTTTCTTCTCATCGACAGGGTAACGGAGCTTGAGCCGGGAATAAAGGCGACTGCGTATAAATGCGTATCTGTGAACGAACCGTTTTTTCAGGGACATTTTCCGGGCTTTCCGGTAATGCCGGGCGTGCTTATCTTAGAGGCGCTTGCGCAGACAGGGGCGGTCGCAATGCTTTCGCTTGAGGAAAACAAAGGGAAGCTTGCTCTTTTTGCGGGACTTAACAATGTTAAGTTCAAAAAGCAGGTCGTTCCGGGAGACGTGCTTGAATTGAAATGTGAGATAAAAAAGACCTTCGGAAAGATGGGCGTAGGCGAAGGGACAGCTATGGTCGACGGAAAAGTGGCGGCAAAAGCGGAGCTTACTTTCGCGATAGTCGACAGCGATAAATAAAGCTTTTGTAACTTATTGATAACGACTGTTTAAACAGGACGTCAAAAATGGATACGGAATTATTAAAAAAAGTGTTCGGCAAATTTAAAATGTATTCTTATCACGAGATGTTCAAGATATGGAAGGGCAGGGAGACGAGCCTTACTACCGTGGAAACATTCTGCATGGAGATAATATATTCAATGGGAAGACCTACGGTAAGCGAGTTCGCTTCTTTCGCGAGCCTTTCGTCTGCGAACGCCGCTGATAAGATAAATAAACTTATAAGCAAGGGATATCTGAAAAAAGTAAGGTCTGAGGAAGACAGGCGGATATATTATCTCGAGCCTACTCAGAAGTATCTTGACTATTATAATATATATGAAAATTATATAGACAGGGTAATGGCTAAGGCGCCGGAGTCATTCGATAAAAAGGAGCTTGCGGTGTTTTACAGGATACTCTGCTGGATAGACAGAGAACTGAAAAAAGAACAGGAGTTGTCGGATATACCGGCAGTGCAGTAAATTTCACCCCGGAGGGCTTGCGCTCTTCCGGGGTTGTTTTTTACTTTTGTATATGCAATTTCAGAAACTTCATAATGAAAAAAGGCTCCGGAATGGAAATTGTTTTAAAATCTTTTTGATATATTCAGTATATTTTTGCCGTTCTTATATTCGTATGAGACCTCGTCCATCATCTTTTTGACCATGAATATTCCAAGGCCTCCGATTTCGCGTTCCTCGGCGCTAAGTGAAACGTCCGGTTCCGGAAGCGAGAGCGGGTCGAACTGCACGCCGCTGTCAATAAAAGTGATCTCGGCTGCCGCAGGGGAAGCCTTTATCGCGAGCCGCACTGTGACGTCGCCTTTTTTATCAGGATACGCGTAATATGCGATATTGCTGAATATTTCATCTGCAGCGACGGAAAGGTTCATTTGTGCTTTTAAAGGACAGTCCGCTTTCTCAAGTTGGTTTTCTATAAACGCCGTAACAGCCCCCTGGTTTCCTATATCAGCCTGTACAGTTATCTCTTCAGCGATTATATCATCATGCGTTCCGTGATATTCAAGACAGAGCATTGTTATATCGTCGAACTGCTCGGCGCCGTCGGCGAAAGTGTCAATGTCTTTTCTTATGCTGTCAAGCATTTTATCAAGCGGCATAGCTTTTGTTTTATTTAAAATATTCAGAAGACGGTTTTCTCCGTACAGCTCGTGTTCATTATTTTCAGCCTCCGTAACGCCGTCCGTAAAGAGGAATATTCTGTCGCCCGGGTTGAGCTCTAAAACGCCCTCTTTATATTTCATGCCTTCCATTCCGGCGAGCACGAATCCGGCTTTCACTTTGTATTTTTCATAATCCGCACCGGACTTGCACATGAAAGGAGGCTCATGTCCGGCGTTTACATAGCGGAATTCGCCTGTGTTTATGTCAAGCACGCCCTCGAATGCGGTGATAAAAAGACCCTCGTTATTAGAAGCGCAAAGCACGCTGTTTACTTCCGTAAATACGTCTCCGAGAGACACGTTAGGCCCGGTATGGTCTTTTATCAGTGTTTTCCCTATTACCATAAACAGTGCTGCGGGTATTCCTTTACCGGAAACGTCAGCCATAACTACCGCAAGGTGGTTTTCGTCGACCATAAAGAAATCGTAGAAATCGCCGCCGACCTCTTTTGCCGGGTTCATTGAGGCGAAAATATCGAATTCTTTTCTATTGGGGAACGGCGGGAAAATACTGGGAAGCATATCCGCCTGTATCTTTGTCGCAAGAGCGAGCTCTGTTCCTATACGTTCCTTTTCCCGAGTCTGCTTTACAAGATTTTTCATATAGTTTTTCAGATCGGATGTAAGGGTAGAAAGAGAAGACGATAGAGATTCTATTTCATCTTCCGAGCTTATATGCGGATCGGCGTATTCGAGCAGGGCCGGGTCGCTTTGATTGTGGCTGTCGGAGACGAATTTCTCCGCGGCCGTCTGTATCTTTGAAATAGGTATAATGACTTTTTTGGCAAGCCAGCGATAAATAACGTTAAGGAAGATAACGATAAGTACCGCCGTGCCGATAAATATCATAACGACGTAGTTTATAAGCACCGAATATATGTCGTCGATCGAAATATCCACGGCTAAAACCGCTATTGAATTTCCGGCCGGATCCTTTACGGGAGTTATTCCAGTGTAGTCGTGCCCGTATTCTGTCTCGTTCTGGAAAAAGCTTATTTCGCCCGCCTTAAGGTCCATAGCTTCAAGATACAGCGCCGCCACATCAGGAGAGTAGGAATCGCCCGTGAGCTGTCCCAGATGAGCAAGCGTGTCGGCCTCATATTTAAGCTCATATTCCGTAACGCCGGCGATGACGTTCATCATATTGTCGGTTTCGTTTGTATTAAGCGGCTGTACGATATATACATAGTCAATCTCATAGTTTTCCTTGATACTGTCGAGGGTATCCTGCAGGACGGCGAATTTTTCGGATTCTTCTCCGGTTTCGATACATGTTATGAGATCCTCGGTATCTATCTCATCGTTTATATAATGCAGCAGTCCGGTGATATACGCCTCGTACCTGTCGAACATTCCGTTTGAATAAATGACCGCGCCGAATATTCCTGCCGCAAAGCAGGAGAGGGCGCAGAACAGCGCGCAGCCGATGAGCATTTTGCGCCTGAGCGGACGCTTGTATTTTTTCGTTTCTTTTTTCATTGTTGTTTCCTCATCGATATATTATGAAAGCATTCCGTTGGACTCCTTTGTGCAATATGGTTAGTCATTGCTTTCATAATTATTTTTAGTTTTATTGGAACATATTATTTTATGTAACAATCCCATGCCTCCAGTTAGAGCGCAGAATATGCCCAGCGACGCCCGCATGCTTCCGGCGGAGATCACGCGCGCGAATATAGTAGGTCCTAAGGACTCGCCGATGTTTTCGGAGAAATTATATATTCCCATTGCCCTGTCTTCGCCGTATTTCTTCGTCTCGTTCATATCAAGATAATACGTCTGCTGCACGGGCTTTCCGAACGCTGCGCTCACGCCGAGTATCAAAAGAGCGGCTATCATGCCAGCAAGATTCTGCGATACTGCGTAGACTATTATTGCAGCTATATTTAAGCCGAGCGCGAGATACATCGGGTTGATTTTGCGCATTTTGGCGGCGCATGCCGTAAGCGCGCCGGAAAGCAGGATAGCGGCCTGCGAGTATATCATTATAAAAAGCGAACACAGGGCTTCGCCGTAGCCGTTCATGTCGCAGAAGAGCGGCAGATAATAAAATACAAAGCTTCCGAAAACTATGTATGGATTTTGTATCAGTACGATAAATCCGAGGACTTTTCTGTTTCCGATATACTTTCCGGTTGAAAGCGGTTTGACGGTTTTGCTTTCTGCCGTTTCGCCGGACGACTCCGTTATCATTCCGATTCGGCGGATAACAGGGCCGGTAACAAGTATGAGTATAGCCCATGTGACCGCGACGACGATGAAAACGTCCTGCCTGTCGAGATTGACAGCAAGGAGCGAGCCGGCCATCATGCCGAAGTTTATGCCCGAAAGATAAGCGCTGTTGTAAACGGAAAGTCCGCGTGTGCGGTCGCTCTCGTTTTTTATTCGGCTAATCATTATATAAACAGAGTTGGTTATAAGGCCGACTCCGACACCGTCAAGTATGAGCCCTGCAAATATTGCGAAATAATCCGGTATAAGGAATATGATAAGATTTCCGAAAAGCGAACAGAGCGCCGAAAATACCATTACGTTCCGCAGGCCGAGGCGTTTTATAAAGCGTGCGCAGAAAAGCGACATCACGCCTATAAGGAAAATATTTACGGTCACGGGCAGCGCCGACGCAAGGCTTTCCATGTCTTTAGGGAATATCTCCGCCTTGTGCAGAAGATATGCCGGAAGGAAAGAAGCCGTCATGTTGTACGCCGCGAATATCAGAAATACAAGTATCCTTAGGACATGGCCGGGGAAGGGCTGTCTGTTGCCTGAAGCCAGCTCCTGCTTATAGCTGCCGTATCCGTTTATGAACAGCATTATTTCAACGGAAACTATCCATACTATCAAAAGGATAACGAGGATAGACAGGATTATGCCGCGGAGCATTTCGTTTATGGTATCTGAGATAACGTATGTTTCAACGCCGACGGCTACCGCTCCGCATATTTCGCCGGAGTCGTTGTATACCGGTACCTTTACCGAAAGGTATGTTCCGGAAATATCCTCGACCTCCTGATTCCAGACGGAGCGGCCGGTACTCTTTACGGCCACAAGATCAATCTGTTCGCTCTCGTCGAGCGGGAAATATGCGCCTACGGACTGGTCGAGATAAGCTACGGCGTATCCGGCGCTTCCGTCAGACGGTATCTTAAGTATGTTGCAGTATATCTGGCGGTAGAAGTCTATATCCATCGGGAACGATTTGTTCATTATATCGCAAAGCCGGTCGTATGCTTCGCCGCCGAAGCCGCCCGTTTCCTCGATATTTTCGATATCGTCTCCGTCTATCTGGTTGGCTATCATGTACGCGGCCGTTTCGACCTGTTCTCTTATCTTATTGCGGTATTCTGCCGCGAATGAATTCATAAGTATCGAGCAGAGCAGTATCGCTACTACGGCCACAGCCCCCAGCATAAGGAACGATACCCTCTGTATGCGGCTGTATTCTTTTGCGGCAAAGAGAATTACAAGACGTATACAAATGATACATGCGAGCACGGCAAATACTGCGAACGCGGCAATAAAGATAAACTGACGCATTATGGAAGCCGCGTTTTTATCAAGGGAAGAGTAGACTGTATCGCTGCCGCCTGTGCCAGTTATATTGACGCTGTCGCCGGGCGTTATGATGAACTCGCCGCTTTCGGTAAGACTTACCGTAAGCGAGCCGGAAGCGTCAAGGATTTTCGAGCTGGTCTGCGAAGATGCGTCGACAAGCCGCACTTCGTCGTTTCGTATATCGGTAAAATAAATATCCGCGTTGTCCGATACGAAAAGCCTGTATGGAACAACATTTCCGCCGTCGTTAGCAGAAGAATATACGACGGCGCCGGAGGGCGTTTCGTCCGAATATTCAGTCAGCACGCCTGATTTGTCGAGTATGTAAACCGCGTGGTCGGTTATTTCAACGTCGCTGACTGCGTTGAACGCGTTTTCATACGGGATAGTATATTCTCCTATAAGTATCTCGTCTTCGCGGCAGTCGGCGACAAGTATTTCACCGTTAATTTCAGCAGCGCCGTAAAATCTGTGCTTGTTTATGTATTCGTTTGAATAATCGGCCTGCATGCATGTTTCGATATATTCCCCCTCAAGAGAATAAAGCACGACAGCTTCTCTGGCGATAGACATCTCGTTCCATTCGCTTGCCGAAATATAAAGACCGTTTGCAGTCACCGAAAAATCATCGATATATGAGACTTCGCCTATGCCGCATTCGATGCTGCTGACGGCAAAGCGGACGGTTCCCGCTTCATCAAAACAGATAAGGCGCTCATGACTTTCGTCGATTGCGTAATAATTTCCGTCCGGTCCCTGCTTTGCCTGATAACCGAGCGAGATGGAGGTTTTCGTACTGAAAGCTTCCGAAAACGGCAGGCGTACTACCCAGCAGAGCGCAAACAACGCGGCGGCAAGCAGAATGATAAAAAGGTCGGCGCGTATGAATTTTTTTGATGTGATGCAGCTTTTGAATTTCTTACTCGATGACATATTCGCCGTACTCCTTAAGATCCGCCGGTGCGTCAAATATAGTGTGCATTTTGTCCTTTGATAAAAATTCAGGAAGCAGCAGGCAGGAAAGATTTATCGTTCCTTTATGAGCCTTGCTGCATTTGCGGTACGAATCAGTTTCGTCCATGCTGTCTATTTCCAGAATGTTTTTTATTCCGTAAAGATAGTACGGAAGCGCAGGCATGGAAATATAGTCCTTTACGGATTCACATTTTTCAGGTATCTGCGTAAGGGAGCGCAGCACCTTGTTCCTTTCTATATAAGGGGAGCGCGCTTTGTAATATTTGTCGATGAGCGCGGTATTTCTTTCGTGGACTACTTCACAGCTGACGTTTCTGTATATTCCCTTAAATTTATCTATTATCTGCAGATATTTATCACATATTTCATGTGATACGTCCCGGAAATCGTTTAAAGCCCTTTCTCTGACGGAAGCGCTTGTATATTTAAGCACGGCTTTTAAATATTTTACATACGACATATCGGGGATAGGGATAACGAGAGGCGCGTTAAGCACGCTTGCGGCCTCGAACGGATATTTAATAAATATCCATTCCTGCGGCGTAAGACCTGTCTTTCGGTTTTCGAATTGTATGCTTTCAACCTCCGAGCCGTGCTCGCGCATAAAGCTTCCGAAATCATATTCCTGATCGCTATGAAGCCTTAAGGAGTAAGATTTTCCGGTATTATAGTCGAAATAATCGGTCTGTCCGCCTTTTCTTGTTACTATGACAAGCACCTCGTCTGTTCCAAAAAGGCAGGGACCGCCCTCGACGGCTGTTTTTTCTCCGGCTTGTCTTGCGATGGCGAGCTGCTCCAGGCCTGCGGTAAAATACGGAAGATCATATCTGCCTGAATAATTTATCCCGGAAAGCTCAGGCAGGATATTCGTTACATTATAAAAATCGTTTATATTTACAGTGTTTTTATAACGTATGGAATAAATACCGTCTGCGCCTGTAAAAGGTTCGTAATGATCCTTTGAAACGATCCTGAAATCGAGAACCTTTTGAGGACTGTCTTTGTAGACCGTATCCGTTAATTTTATGTTGTACT
>DVOP01000037.1 GCA_018713465.1 Candidatus Alectryocaccobium stercorigallinarum
CAACATAGCGAATATTCCTGCGGCGAAGATCGAAGCGGTAGCGGATATCTTTATGAATGAAGCTACTGAAGAATGGGCGAAATCGCTCGGAGTAGAAAAGATCTACAACGATCCGGAAAAAATCTTTTCAGATCCTGATATCGACGCTGTTTTCATCTGCTCAAGCACAGATTCGCACGCTGAGTTCATGATCAAAGCGGCAAACGCAGGAAAGCATATCTTCTGTGAGAAGCCTATACACACTGATCCGGTAAAGATCCGCGAAGCTCTTGCAGCTGTTGAAAAAGCAGGAGTAAAACTGCAGATAGGATTTGTAAGAAGATTTGACCATAACCATAAAAAAGTGCATGATATCATTGCTTCAGGCAAGCTCGGAGACGTTCAGATCGTTAAAGTCTGCTCAAGAGATCCTGAACCGCCGTCGCCGCAGTATGTCGCTACGTCAGGCGGAATCTTCGTTGATATGATGATTCATGACTTCGATATGGTACGTTATCTTGCAGGCAGCGAGGTAACAGAGGTTTCTACTTACGGAACAGTTAAGATCGACAAGGGTATCGGAGAAGCCGGAGACGTTGATACAGCTATAGTTATGCTTAAATTCGCAAACGGCGCTATCGGCGTTATCGACAACAGCCGTCAGGCAGTATACGGATACGACCAGAGAGTTGAGGTTCACTGCGCTAAGGGCTGCGTACAGGACAACAACGATCTTAACGACACAGCTGTTATAAGCATGGCAGACGGCGTTATGAGCGAGAGACCGAAGTGGTTCTTCCTTGAAAGATATAACGATGCGTTCGTACAGGAGACAAAGGATTTCGTAGACGCTGTATTAAACGATAAACCTGTCCCGGTAGGCGGACTTGACGGACTTGCTCCGGTGCTTATCGCTATAGCTGCAAAGAAATCTCTCGACGAGGGAAGAAGCGTTAAGATTTCTGAGGTTGAGTGATATTAAGCGGGATATTTGAATATTTTGTATTTAAGAGACATAAAACTGCCGGCACAGTGAAAACTGTGCCGGCTTTTGAATTTTCCTAATCTTATATTGAACATTATGAAATTATATCAAACAGGTTCGTGATTCTTAAATTTCTTTATAACATTCTGTATCCTGTCTACCGGGTCAAGCAGCGGCGAGATAGATGCGTCGTGGTTTAAGGTATCGATTATGAGCGCGATATACTTGCTCATATCACAGTTGATATAGTACGGACGCGCCAGAAGATCGTCCGGCTGGTATACGAGGTTTGTGGTTATCATCTTTGTGAACAGTCCTTTCTCGTACGCCTTGTCAAATTTCTCGAGGCCGCTTGTAAACAGGCCGAATGTGCTGCATATGTAGATATTTCGGGCTTTCTGCTCTTTGAGCATTTGGCACGTAGATATCATTGTATCTCCGGAGGATATCATATCATCGATTATTATCATATCCTTTCCGGCAACGTCGGAGCCTAAGAATTCGTGGTCTACGATAGGGTTGCGGCCTTCCACGATCCTTGAGTAATCTCGTCTTGTGTAGAACATACCCATATCGACTCCAAGGTTGTTCGCAAGATATATAGCTCTTTCCATAGCGCCCTCGTCCGGGCTGATTATCATAAGGTGCTCGGGGTCAAGAGAAAGGTTGTCCGCACACCTGAATATGTTTTTAATAAACTGATACGACGAACGCATTGATTCAAAGCCGTTGAGCGGGATAGCGTTCTGGATCCTCGGGTCGTGCGCGTCGAATGTGAGGATATTGTCGACGCCCATGGAAATGAGTTCCTTCAGGGCGATCGCGCAGTCGAGCGATTCGCGTCCGTTTCTTTTCGTCTGGCGGCTTTCGTAAAGATACGGCATAATGACGTTTACACGCCTTGCCTTTCCGCCTATGGACGCGATTATACGCTTAAGGTCCTGAAAATGGTCGTCAGGAGACATATGATTGCGCTTGCCGAACAGCGAGTATGTAAGAGAGTAGTTGCATACGTCTACGAGGATATACAGGTCGTCGCCGCGCACGGATTCGTTTATCACGCCTTTTGCTTCGCCGGAGCCAAAGCGGGGGTTCTCCGCGCTTATTATATATGAATCGCGCTCATATCCGTCGAACGCGAGGCTGTGTCGGTTTTCGTGCTCACGCTTAGAACGCCATTCGACAAGGTAGTCGTTTACTTTGTTTCCTAAGTTTATGCAGCTTTTAAGAGGGATTATCCCAAGCCGCCCGTAAGGGAGAGAATCAAAATAGTTTTCTGTAGGTTGTGGCATTTCATTCTCCTTATCATAAAGTACTTTTTTTAGACAGCTGTTTTTTTATCCTGATATCATCGCCAAAAAGAAGAAGGCGCTGATAATGCGAGCTTATGCGTGAGGTAACTCTGTCAGAGTATATATCCTGCAAATCCGGTATCGACAGGTTTGTTGATATGATCGTGCTTTTTCCGCTTAATATACGTTCGTTTATGCATTGGAAAAGCTGAGATGAAACAAAGCTGTTGTTCACGTTTGTTCCGAGGTCGTCGATTATAAGGAGCTCGCAGTCGAAAATAAGCCTTGAGTTCTCGTCGGTTTTCTCGGTATGCCGGAATGTATTTTCCTCAAATATATTAAAAAGGTCATACGCGGTCAGATACAGCACGCTTACGCCCTTGTCCATCAGGGCTTTGGCGATACAGTGTGACAAAAATGTCTTGCCGACTCCGGTTTTGCCGAAAAAGCATATATTGCCGTGTTCGGAATCGAAATTCTCGACAAATTTAAGCGAGTATTCATAGGCTCGTTTTGCCGTTTCGCGGGCTGAAAGATTATTGCCCGGATTTATTTGTGATTCCGAATAAAGCGTTAAGTCAAATGTACTGAAATTTTCTTTTTCAAGTATATCTGAAAGCCCTGAGCGGGAATAAATTAATCTTATTTCCGCCTGACGGAAGCAAGAGCAGGTTTTTCCGTCCGCAACGCCGGTGTCATGGCATATCGGGCAGTCGTATTCGGGCGAGGCTTCTCCGTTTTTAAAGCCGGCGGCTTCAAGGAGCGCCTTCTTTTCAGTTGAAAGCTCGGATATAGCGGCGTCAAGGTCAAAATCCTCGTCGCTGCTCTGTCCAAGCCTTATGCGCGCTTTTTTAAGGCTAAGGCTGGCCATTTCGCTCTCTATCTCTCGTATGCGCGGAAACTTGTCGTATGCACGGTCGAGTTTTTTTCTGAAAGCCTTTTCATGGGATAAACGCCTGCTTTCAAACTCCCGCATGATCTCATCGTATTGGGAATTAGTCAGTGCCATTTTGATCCTCCGTCATTTCAGCAAACTGTCTGTCCAGCTGCCGCTCGAGCTCATAAAGGTCGTCGCTACGCTGCTGATAATTCAGGAACTGATTTTTATTTGTGTTCTTTGAATTTGCCGGCTGTTTCTTTTTGAGTTTGAACTCTTTTTCCAGATTTTCGATATCCTTTAGTGACCTAACGCCGGAATCGCGCCAGCTTTTAAGGATAGTATCGGCGTATTCAAAGCTCTGTTTGCCTGTCTTTGATAATGTGATAGAGCAGGCTTCTGTAATTATATCCAAAGAAAAACAATAGGTCTTATACCATTTGTCAATATATTCGATCTCTTTTTTTATTGGGTTGCGGCCGCCTATGCCAAAGGCTTTCAACACGTCAAAGTGTATTTTTGACCATGACGATGAATTTTCCTTTGCCTCTTCAGCGCTCTTATATCCGTTTTTGTGCCATGTTAGGCCGACCTTTTCGATATAATGAATGTTGGTATGGCCTCTGGACACACAGTATTCAACAAGATACTCGCACAAGTCAAGCGGAAATTTAAGTTCGTCCAGAAAATACAGGAGCGTGCCGACTTCCGTTGAGGTAAGCGGGCGCGACAAGTATTGTTCCGCAACAAAGCATAAGGTCTGTGCGTCGCTGCCGTCGGTCATAAGCGATCTTACGCGCGACTGGTTGAGTCTGTGGCTGTCCTTTACCTGTTCTGAAACATTTAAGCGTATCTTAACGCCTGTTATCTCGCCGGAGCGGTAATACAGTTCAAGCAGTTTTTTGTTTTCCCAGTATTTCAGGGCAGAGTCGAGTTCTATTTTGCTGATGTTGAATACGCTGCACAAATCCGGATTTTGCGGTTCGCCGCTTTTTTTGTGCGCGAGCATGAGAAGATAGATAAATATCTTTACATATTCCGCAGGGGCCTGAGGCATATATTTTGTTATAAAAGAATCGGGTACCGCAGTAAAATGCGGAATTTCTTCCCATTCCACTGAAAACATCAGGAATTCTCCTTTAAAAGGTGCTCGCCTATTTCATATACGTCGCCTGCTCCCATAGTTATGAAGATATCGTCTTTTTCGAGTCTTGGAAGCACGGCTTTTTCTATTTCGCCGAATGTCGGATAAAATGTGCACGGCGTACCGAGCGCGTTTATCCTTTTGGCTATATCCTCTGAGGATACGCCGAAAGTATTCTGTTCCCTTGCTGAATATATATCGGCCATGATAACCTCGTCCGCAAGAGAGAGCGCCTCCGCGAAGTCGTCCAAGAAAGCGATTGTGCGCGAATATGTATGCGGCTGGAAAACGCACCATAATTTTTTATGCGGAAATTTCTTTGCGGCTGTAAGCGTCGCCTTTATCTCCGTTGGATGATGTGCATAATCGTCTATTATGGTGGCGCCGTTTATATGACCTTTTATCTGGAAGCGCCTGTCCGTGCCGGTAAAAGAAGCCAGACCGTTTATAATGCAGTCGGTATCTATCCCGAGAATGCGGGCGGCGGCGATAGAAGCGAGCGCGTTTGAGATGTTGTGCTCGCCCGGTACTTTTAATGAAAAGCGTCCTATCTTTTCGCCTTTATAAAGGGCTGTAAAGGTCGGGTGCGCGAATTTATCATATTCGATATCGCATGCGGTATAATCAGCGTCATTTTTTGCGGAGTACGTATAAACGGAGCATTTAAGGCCGTCCGTAATATATCCGCAGTCGTCAATATCGGCGTTTATGACAAGAGCGCCTTTTCCGGAAATAAGGTTTGCGAAATTTTTGAACGACGCCCTGATATTTTCCAGATTTTTGAAAAAGTCAAGGTGATCTTTTTCAATGTTCAGTATTATGCCAAGGAAAGGCTTAAGGCTTAAGAAGCTGTTTGTATACTCGCAGGCTTCAGTCAGAAAATAAGGCGAGCTTCCGATACGTATATTTCCGTGTATCGCGGGAAGTATCCCGCCTACCGAGATTGTAGGATCGGACTTTGAGGCAAGCAGTATATGCGATATCATAGAGGTCGTTGTCGTTTTGCCGTGAGTGCCCGATACGGCTATCGAAGATGAATAATTGTTCATCAGTTCGCCAAGAAGATCAGCCCTTGAAAGAAGAGGGAGATTTCTTGAAACAGCGGCTGCGTATTCCGGATTGTCGGGGTGTATAGCCGCCGTATATACTACAACGTCGCAGTCGTCGGGAATATTTTCCGCCTTTTGACCGTAAAAAATGAGCGCTCCCTTTTGTTCAAGATGCGCCGTAAGTTCTGTTTCTGTTCTGTCGGAACCGGATATCTTAAAATTACGGTCGAGAAGGATCTCCGCAAGACCGCTCATGCTGATACCGCCGAT
>DVOP01000038.1 GCA_018713465.1 Candidatus Alectryocaccobium stercorigallinarum
CCCCTTGTTTGCGTTTTCGCTTCAATTATAAATATTTGAAGCGTGACTGTCAATTGCTATGTTCCTATTGCCGTTACTTTATTTCTCCAGACAAAGAAGGCTCTCCGCCGCCACCCTTTCAATCTCCCACGTCTTCGTATCAATAACCAAAAATTCTCTCTTTCCAATCGCGGTACCGTCCCTGTACGTCGAAAAAACATCGCATGAGACCAAGCTGTGAATCTTATATACTTCTTTCACAGGCGTATGACCCACTACCTGAAGCAGCTCTCCTTCCTTATATAACTCCGAACCCGACAGCTGCGGCCGGAACCATATCGGCGATATATCCTTCCACATTTCTTCGTTCGAAAGGCAGTTTAAAGCTTCGATGACTTCATCAATATCTTTTTCTTCAGACGCACTTACAAATTTCTTTACGAAAAAGTCCATTATCCCGCCATGACAAAACGCCACGTTATCTATCCTGTGAATATAACGCATTTCGTTTTCTTCCGGCAATGCTCTTTGAAGCTCTGCGAGCTTCCTGCAGACCGTATCCGCCGCGAACGAGCTGTAGCCGCTCTCACGCTTATTCCATAAATAGCTCAGATCATGATTGCCATATACCCACAGCGTATCGGGATATTTCTTCGCAAACTTTATAGCAGCGTCAAATGTATTTATATAAAGATCTATGTTTAACTCCTGTCCCCAGTCGTCCGGTATATCCATCAGGCACGCCGCACGTTCAGCGGCACCACGTTTCATAATACTGTCTGCCTGATCAAACATTTCTGGCTTTAAATGCACATCAGGTATTACAAGCACCTTCACTGGCAATCTCTCCTTTCCCCTCAAAACATCGGCGCAAACAGTCCACACACCGCCTCGGCAAACCTTACATACCACGGCCATTTCTTTACTTTTTCGAGTGTCATTTCTTCGCCGACTTCACATATATTAAGAAAATCTTTCTTCACATCAGCCACAGTTTTCGTCTTATACAGCAGCGCAGCACATTCAAACTGCAAAAACAGACTGCGGTAGTCCATATTTATCGAGCCGACAACGGCAAGCTCATCGTCGCACACACATATTTTCGAATGAAGAAATCCCGGCGTATATTCATAAATACGCACGCCGCTTTCAAGCAGCTGCCGGCAACTGCTGCGGGTTACATAAAACACTCCCTTTTTATCCGGGATATGCGGAACTGCGATCCGCACGTCGACTCCGCTTATGGCCGCCGCAATAAACGCATTCGTAAGCGCGTCGTTAAGTATAAGATACGGCGTTGTTATATACAGATAGTCGTTCGCCCTGTTTATCAGGCTCAAATAAACCCGTTCGCATACATTTGTCTCAAACAGAGGACTGTCGTCAAACGGCTGCACAAATCCTCCCTGCCCTGTATTTTCAGCGATTCCTTCAGTTGGACGCAGAGCTTTCACATCTGTAGACTCCCTCTGATGTCCATCCCACATCTGTATGAACATCATCAAAAATCCCCACGCCGCTTTGCCCTTCATCATAAGGCAGGCGTCCTTCCATCTCCCAAACGGCTTGATCACATTGATATATTCATCGGCAATATTCGCTCCGCCAACAAACGCGGTATGTCCGTCGATCACAACGATTTTCCGGTGATCGCGGTTATTGAAAAGCGAATTCAGAGCCGGCTTTACCCTGTTGAAAATCGCGCATTTTATTCCGTATTTTTCAAGCTTCTTTACAAATCTAAGCGGAAGCTCGAACATGCAGCCCATATCGTCGTACATGATCCTTATGTCCACACCGTTTGCGGCTTTTTCTTTTAAAATATCCAATATCGTATCCAGCATATATCCTCTTTTAAAGATAAAATACTCCATGAAAATATAACGCCGGGCTTTTTTCAGCTCTAAGACGAGACGTTCAAAAAAATCTTCGCCGGTTCCGAAATATTCTGTGTCTGTATCCCCATAAGCCGGAAAATAGCAGGTCTCCCTTATATAATCGCTTATGCGCGCCACGCCTTTGTCTGACTGTTCTACCTTCCAATATGTTTCCTTGTCCTGTTCAAGCTCATCAAGCGCTTTTTCTTCGGCTTTTTTTAATTTTCGTCTCAGTTTCCGGCCTATCTTCCTCTGGCTGAAAAAGAAATACATTAAAATACCAAACAGCGGCGAAATACATATGAGCGCTATCCAGATAACCTTATAAGTCGGGTCTTGATTCTTATACATCAGGTACATGGCCAGCACAATGCTTCCGGCGACTATTATCACCCTGATAGCCGGATGAAGATCGACTATATTCATGAACAGCACTACATAAAACAATACCTGCAGCACAAGTATTACCGTGAATATAAACAATCTGCTCTTTAGAAATTTTAAAATCTTATTCATCTGTCTTTCCTGCCTATGCTTTTGAAAGCTCTTCTTCAAACTTATTTATCACAATGCTATCATTGAATTTCTCCAATATTTCCCCACTTTCTTTCAATCTCTTCCGCTTTCCGTGATATAATCAATACACTAAATATAACACGAAGGTTCATTTTATGGCGTATGATATTTTATTCGAACGGCTGTCCCATTCCAATTTCCGCAGCCGTTTCCATTTAACTCAAAAAGATTTCGATTATATAAATGCAAAAGGCATGGAAACGATACGCTCCCATGCCCAAGATTTTGTCGCAAAGCGTCTTGCCGACGCGAACCCGAAAAACGACGGAAAACAGACGCCAATGCGCGGACACCCCGTGTTCATCGCGCAGCACGCGACGGGCTGCTGCTGCCGGAGCTGCCTTGCCAAATGGCACAAAATTCCTGCCGGCAAGCCTCTTACGCCCGCACAGCAGGAATATATCGTTTCCGTATTGATGGAATGGATCAGCCGGCAGCTGCGCCAAGCGCGTCCGTAAGCTTCATTCCTCCGCTCCAGTTCGGGAATATATGCCGGTAATAATCTGTCTGGATAATAAGCTTAGCATAGCCGTACCTGTTTTCAAGCAGGTTTGCCACGGCCGCCACATATCCCGCCTCGTCCGGAAGCTCGACGCCCTCCGCCGGAGTAAAGGTTCCGGTCGACGATTCATATGTTCCGGCTGCCGTTACCCAGCTTCTTCCGTTGCCAGAATACGGGAATACTACCGCATGCATATTCGAGTCTACGGTTCCCACCGGAACGTCCGGCGCCAGCACATCGCGTCCCGAAAGCAGCCTTGAATCATAATCTATTCCGAAGAGGTTCAATATCGTCGGAACCGCGTCCACAGGCGTACACGGCGTATCTACTTCTACTGGCTCCTTGATCGAGCCTGACCACATGATAAGACTGTTTTTATAGTATGAAGTCATATTTACGTTCGTATCTGTTCCGACAAGCTCCTGATAATAATCCACATCGCCGGTAAGCGCGTACGGATAATGATCAGGCGTCAGCACGATAACGGTATCGTCAGCTATTCCGGCTTCTTCAAGAGCGTCAAGCAGCCATTCCAAAGCATATTCAAGCTCCTGCTGTGCCGCCAGATACGATAGAACCTGTTCGGAATAATCAAGTCCTAAACTCTCGGCCCATTCCATGTTTTTATCCGCCATCGAGTTTTCTCCCCAGCCGTACTCGCCATGGCCGGAGACTGACATATAATAAGTATGGAACGGCGTTCCGTTATTCACATATGCCTCGATATCAGCCGGGATAGTCGCCTGAAGCATTTCCAGATCGGACGCCGGCCACCCGGAATTAGCGCTCGGTATATCAAGGCCGTTTCCGAATCCAACATAGTCATATCCAAGGTTCGGGTGCGTCAGATCTCGTCCGTAATAGCTGTATGTATTATTATGGTAAGCCTTTGCGGAATATCCCTCAGCCTTGAAGATCCACCCAAGTCCGAACGGCATAGCGTTGTCGCTGCTTTCCGTAAACGAAGTGCTTCCGTTTACCCATGTCGGGATTATACCCGTCATATGTGCGAACTCTCCGCCCGTAGTAGACATGGTCCAGTCGGGCTGATAGCAGTTATTTAAAACAAAGCCATTGTTAGCCAGTTCATAAAGCGCCGGCGTGCGCTCCTCGTCAATGACAGTATATGAAAACGCTTCCGCCGTTATCATTATGAGATTTTTGCCCTCGAAAATTCCGGTGTATTCGTTCTTCTTGGTCGGAACCTGACTTGCGAAATACTGGTCCATCGATAAAAGCGTTTCGTCAGTATCTGACGCTATAAGCGAATTAAAGTCGATATTGAGCACGTTGTCGCCGTATTCCTTCGGCGGCTCGGGCGTCGTTGTTGGTTCTTTTGAACTTTCCGACGTCTCGCTGCCCTCGCTCGTCTCAGAGCTTGAGCCTTCCTTATCATCTTCTTTCACATCGTCCGCGTTATACGACTCGTCTGTGCCGAGCCCGTCCGTAGGCGCTCCAAAAATTCCATACTTAAGCTCCAAGCGTATCATATTTAAAATGCCGCTTTGCGGTATCGCGCTGTTAGCCGTGTAATTCGTCGTATAATAGCTGTTGTCTCCGGCAAGGCATACCGCTGTGTTGAGCAGGAACATCAAAACTATCGCCGCTCCCTGTGCTATCCACAGTCTTAACTTACGCAGAGCCTTTGTTTTCGGGAACAGCTTCTTTCTGAATATGACCGTCGCAAAGCACGGAACAGCCGCCACAGGTATAAGCCAGAAATGGCTCATTATTACCGCGTTGATATCGCCTCCGAAATCTCCGGCCACCTGCGAACTCATTCCGAACATATACGATATCTGATAGTACGTTCCGAAATAATCCTTTACGCATACTTCCGCCGCGACAAAAAATCCCACCCAGAACAATATAACGACGGCGACTATGAGCGATATCCATTTCTTAGGTATCAGCGACGTTATAAGCCATATGAGCGCGCCGACAGCGATACTTGAAACAAGGCTTCTCAGCAGCCCCATGCCAAAAAACGGCGCTCCGCCGCCCGCTATCCTGAGCAGGCACTCAAGATAAAACAGCATTATTGCAAACGCGCCGGCCGGAATGAAAAATTTGCGCGTAAGCTTTCTGCTTCCTATAAACTCTGTTACTGCGTTTTTCTTTTTGCGGCTTCTCGAATTCCTTGCGCCGGAATGTTTTACAGAGCCCGTCCTGCCGCTTTTTATGCTGCCGCTAACTCTCTGCGTCTTTTCTTCTTCGTATGTCGCGGGCGCGCTTTGTATAAACGATACAAGACGCTCGCAGAATTCCTCAAAATGGCGCGTCAAAAAGTCTGTGCAGCTTCTCCCACGGTGTTCGACCGCTTTAACGCGCGGGAACTCCTGTTTCATAAAATCGATATCGCCCTGCCTTTTCTTCTTTTCGCCGCTGCAATACCAATACTGTATCTCCGTATCAGTGTCGCGGCTGCTTTCCGGCAGCGAATAATTTTTAGCGGAGAAAAACGACCTGCGAAGCGTCTCGTCGCTCATGCCGGAAAAATCTTTCTTCTTATCGAATTTAGTAAAAAGCCAGTCTTTATACGATACTATTTTACCTATCGGCGCAGGCATTGCCGCCGGCGTCGTACCCGAATCTATTACCGCGCGGTAAATATCTATATTCCCGTCGGCTATTATCTTAGCTGCAATGGCTCCTCCCATTGAACAGCCGTATATGCATTCGATCTGCGTTATATTATTTGCCAAAAGCCATTTTTCAATGTCCGACGCAGACTGTTCTACGCTCGAAAACGTTGATTTAGGCCGTTCTTCATCATATCCCGGAAGCACCGGAATGATAAGATGATAGCTTTTCGACAATATTGAAGCGGCGTTTTTCAAAATATCCCAACGGGCGCATTCAGGCTGGATCATTACTATTACAGACCTGTTTTTTCTGCCGAATTCTTTGAATTGCATTTATACGTACCTCCGTCCCGAGCCGCTTATTTTCAGCAATAAAATAACTGCCTTTTTAATTATAAAATTTTAAAAAAAATTTACAATAACAAAAAGAAGATTTTACCCGGGAAAAAGCTGTTTTTAAATTTTTTTATACTTTCGCATAAAAATGAGGTATACTTTAAGCAATAAATCACAAACGCTGCGGCATGCTATTCTTCCTGCCGCGGCGCACATAAAATCAGCATAACGCAGAGGTGACACAAATGAATGATTTTGAATTAAAAGAAGTGCAGGTTTCATCAGAAATAGTATACGAAGGACGGCTTTTGCACGTATTTAAAGACCATGTCCGTCTTCCAAACGACAAGATAACGACCCGCGAATATATAAAGCATGTAGGCGCCGTCTGCGTTATCGCAATCGACAAAGATAATAACGTCATAATCGAAAACCAGTTCCGCTACCCGTTCGACTGTGTAATAACAGAACTTCCGGCCGGAAAGCTGGACAGCGCAGAAGAAGCTCCTCTCGACGCAGCCAAACGCGAATTGCGCGAAGAGACCGGCTTTACTGCCGACACATGGACATACCTCGGAGTTTATTACCCGTCAGTGGCGTATACCGACGAAAAGATACATATGTTCATGGCGCAGGATCTCGTCAAGGGCGCTCAGGAACTTGACAGCGACGAATTCTTATCCGTGCACAAATGCCCGTTCAGCGAGCTTTTAAACGCTGTAATGGAAAATAAGATACCGGACGGCAAGACCCAGACGGCTATCCTTAAAGCCGCACGCGTGCTTGGACTATAAAAAGTATGCCGCCGGAGTTCCGGCGGCAATATTTATTCTCTATCCTTTTTATTCTTTTTTCTTTGCCTGATCGCCATCGCGAGCGCTCCGGTTCCTACGCACAGATATACCCCGCCCCAGATGTCCCTGAAAGCAAGCGAGACTGCCGCCGAAAACCACATGCATACCGCAACTACTATCAAAAGTATAAATATTGTTTTCCCCGACATATTTTATCCTTTCAGGTCCTGCCTCGTCTTGTATATCTCTTTGACTTCCGGCGTATATTCTCCGTTCTTTTCATAGATGATGAGCGGCTTGTCGATCCTGACGCCTGAATTTCCGCCCTTGAGAGTTTCTATCATCACCATGGACGGCTCTTTATCCGCATACGAATGTATAAATCTTATCCTTTTCGGTTCAAGCCTGTATTTTACGAGCGTAACTATCAGTTCCGCAAGCCTGAACGGTCTGTGTATCAAACAGAATTTACCGTGCGTCTTAAGCAGCTTTGACGCTTCCCTTGCGATATCTTCAAATGTGCAGAGCGCTTCATGCCTGGCAATATATTTCGCGTCCGCCTCGTTTCGCAGTCCGTGCTGCGCTATCATATACGGCGGATTGCTTACGACAACGTCCATTGTCTCGTTCCCGAATATCCCGGACGCTGTGCATATGTCGCCGCGCACAATGGAAATTCTGTCCTGAAGATCATTGTATTTAACGCTTTCCTGCGCGATCATCACGCTGTTTTCCTGTATCTCCAGTCCGTAAAAATGCTTTCCCTTAGTCTTGGCGGCAAGCAGGATAGGGATTATCCCGTTTCCGGTGCCCATATCGAGAACTATTTCGCCCGGCCTGACTTTGGCAAACTCGGAAAGGAACACCGCGTCGACTCCGAACCTAAATTCGTCCGAAGCCTGATATATATAATATCCATTTTGAAGATCGTCAAGCGTGACATCTTTCCCGTTGATCTGCATAAGGTTCTTTATTCCTGACCTTCGAGCTCTTCCAGCTCCTTAAGCGCCTGCTCTTCCTCCGCTGAAAGCTGCTCCGCGTTTTCTTTATTCTTTTTCTTCTTTTTATTGTGGTGTTTTATCTTAAGCTCTTCGACCGGATACTCGCGTATCTCTTTTTGATCTCCGTCTTCTATCAGAACGCGTACCGTCTGGCGCAATATATTTATATCCGCGACCTCTCCCGCGATCCCGTCCAGCGTATAAACAATATCTCCCTTATTTGGAAGCTTTTTATGCAGGTACTCGTATGTTTCCTGCTCGTTCCTCAAGCAGCACATCAAACGGCCGCAATTTCCGGATATCTTTGTCGGATTGAGCGACAGGTTCTGCTCCTTCGCCATTTTTATAGAAACAGGCGCGAAATCATGCAGATATGTATGGCAGCAAAGCTCGCGGCCGCAAATACCTATGCCCCCGAGCAGCTTTGTCTCGTCGCGCACGCCTATCTGACGGAGCTCTATACGGGTCTTGAATTCCGCCGCCAGATCTTTAACAAGCTCCCTGAAATCGACACGCCCGTCCGCTGTGAAATAGAACAGCAGCCTGCTGTTGTCAAACGCATATTCAACGTCGATGAGCTTCATATCCAGCGCTCTTTTTTCTATCTTTTCAAGACATATGCGTTTTGCGTCTTTTTCTTTTTTATGGTTTTCCTCTACGTGTTCCTCGTCCTTTTTTGTCGCTATACGCACGACATTTTTAAGAGGCGGTATGATCCTGTCTTCCGAAACCTCGGTTTCCTCAAACGCCGCGAATCCGTATTCCTGTCCGCGCGCGCTTTCCACGATCACATGATCGCCTTTTTTTATAGCCAGTCCGTTGGGAGAAAAATAATAAACCTTTCCTGTCTCCCTGAATCTGACGCCTACAACTTTTGTCATTGTTTCCTCCGATCGTATTTTTTAGGTTCCGCTGCGGGCATATCAGTTTTCCGATATGGTAAGGAGCAGCAGTTCCACCACAAGTTCAGGATTTACGTTTGCGCGCAGCCTTACCCTTGCGTTATCTATAGCGTCAAGAATTATCTGAAGTCCTTCATAAGAGCTCAGAGAAGCTCTTTTTTTGATGGCCGATAATTCTTCTTTTATGATAATGTCCTCTTTTTCCCTTGTCGCTTTAAACAGCAGCACGTCTCTGAACCATATGGTAAATATATCGAGATATTCAAATATTTCTTTTTTATCAGCCGAGAACCTTTTTGTAAAATCTATGCGTTCTATCGGGTCGATATCTTTCGATCCCCTCAAGAAATGAATGCTTTCATTCATTTTCTTTGAAAAACCGTCGGATAATGCAAGTTTTTTTGCAGTTCCTATCTTTCCCATCGAAAGCGCCGCATAAACCGCCGCCGTATACTCCGGTATCATCAGTTCTTTTTCAAGATATTCCTTGACTACCTCGTCGCCAAGCGGATTAAAACGCACTACCGCGCAGCGCGAAACTACCGTCGGGAGCAGTCCGTCCGTGCTTTCCGCAAGCAAAATGATTATCGCATAAGCCGGCGGCTCTTCGAGCGTTTTCAGCAGGGCGTTCTGCGCCTGCGTCGTCATCGTCTGTGCTTCCGGTATGATATATATTTTATATTTGCCTTCAAACGGCTTTATATATATATCGTCGACAATACCTTTTCGTATGTCGTCGACGCCTATGCTGTCCGGCTTTTCATGCTGCACAACGATTATATCGGGGTGGTTCCTGCTCTGGACCTTCCTGCATGACGGACATTCCATACACGCGTCGCCGGTATGCTTCTCGCACATAAGCGCCGCGGCAAACATCGTCGCCATCATAGTTTTTCCGGAGCCGGCTTCACCGCAAAATATATACGAATGAGCGGTCTTTTCCTTTAAAACGGTCTTTATCAGCATTGTCTTTATATCTTTATATCCTATGACCGACTCATAACCTGTCTTTACTGTCATTTCCCCACCGTTTCCTTTCAATCATTGAGAAATTTTACGTTTGATAAATGTCTTTATGCTGCTTACACAGTCTTTCAGTTCCGTATTATTTAAAAATTTTATATCGATCCCGGCTTCCTGCAGTCTTTCCTCAGAAAAATCCTCTTCATCCGCCAAAAACCTGCGGCAGACTTCCTTATATTCCGGAGCCTTCTGCTTTCTTTCTCTGCCAAGCGACCTTTGAAGTCTTAAATACGGGTCGCTTTCTATGTACAGCGGCACGAGCACTTCTTTTCCGAAATGCTGCCTCATCTTCATAAACGACTGCAGCGTGCCTATCGTTATATAATTTTCGGCCGTGTCTATCTGACCCTCGTCCGCCGTAAAATAATACCAGTCGCCGTGCACCGTCGGATATACCCTCTCTTCTATTATCTTTCCGGCTTTCCGCAATTCCTCAAGATGTTTTATATCGGTAAAATAATATTCGCGGCCGTTTTCCTCACCGCTTCTTTTCGGTCTTGTCGTATAAAGGATAAGCGGCTTTAGCTTAAGCGAACCGTCTTCAAGGAGCTTAGGGTATATGTGATCCTTGCCGCTGGCGCTCTTGCCTATGATCATAAAAATCTTTCCCATTCCGCTTTCCTTTCTATATTTTTAAAGCTTTTTATACTTTAAATCTGTAGCCCACGCCCCATATCGTTTCTATATACTGAGGCTTCGCCGTATTTAATTCGATCTTCTCTCTTATTTTTTTGATATGCACCGTAACAGTCGCTATATCTCCAACGGATTCCATTTCCCATATCTGCCTGAAAAGCTCCGCTTTCGTAAACACCTTATTCGGATTCGACGCAAGAAACGCCAAAAGATCGAATTCCTTTGTCGTAAGCGTCTTTTCCTCTCCGCGTACCCAGACGCGCCTTGCTGACTTATCGATTTTAAGATCACGTATCTCGATTATCTCGTTCTCTTTCGTTCCGCTTCCGATAAGCCTTTCATATCTTGCCAAATGCGCCTTTACTCTTGCGACGAGCTCGCTCGGAGAAAACGGCTTTGTGATATAATCGTCCGCTCCAAGCCCGAGTCCACGGATCTTGTCTATGTCGTCTTTTCTCGCCGAAACCATAAGCACCGGCGTATTTTTGGCCGTACGTATCTCTTTGCATATGTCGAAACCGTCCACGCCCGGAAGCATAAGATCCAGTAAAAACAGATCATAATCGCCCTCGAGAGCCTTTTTCAATCCGGCCTCTCCGTTATTTTCTATATCCACTTCGAACCCTGACAATTCAAGATAATCCTTTTCAAGCTCAGCAATGGCCTCTTCGTCTTCGATTATAAGAATCTTACTCATTATAGGGTACCTCCTGATATTTTCTTAAAATAAAACTCATGATAGTTCCCTTTCCTTCTTCTCCCCCGGCCCATACCTTTCCGCCGTGATCCTCAAGTATCTTTTTAACTATGGAAAGACCTATTCCGCTGCCTCCGCGTGTAGAATTTCTCGACGCGTCTGTACGGTAAAATCTGTCAAATACTTTTGCCTGATCTTTTTTCGCGATACCTTTGCCGTTATCCTCTATATCGACCTGGATAAAATCGCCTGCGTCTGAAAGCCTCATTTCTATTATACGTTCGGGCTTGTCCATGTATTTAACGGAATTGTTTATTATATTATGGATAGCCCTTCTGAGCTGTTCGGCGTCAGCTATTATGAGCGCATTTTCTTCAAGGGTATCTTTATAAATAAATTTCACCCTTTCTCTTTCAAGTTCCAGCTCCAGCTCTTCGCGGCAGTCTTC
>DVOP01000039.1 GCA_018713465.1 Candidatus Alectryocaccobium stercorigallinarum
AAGCTTCGTAGCTCCGCATATTCCTTTCTTTACCTTATCTCCCATAGACGGATTCGCTTCGGCAAGCTTCTGTTCGAGCACAAAGCGTATCTCCTTGGGTTTAAGCCCTTTCGGCTTTTGTCCTATCTCAAAGAAATACTGATATCTGACCGGAGCAGCGTCGAGATCCGGATATACCGAAAAGTCTATAAGCTCGAATCCAAGCTCCTTAGCTGTATTTTCAGCCGCGGTCCTGAGCGCTACCTCCGTAGTCTTCTCGCCCATTATGCTGACCGTCTGGTCTATCCTGTAGAGGAACTGAACTGTCGGCGTATTGTTGAATTTTCCGGTGACACGTATAGCGTCGCGCATACGGTAGCGGTAGAAGCCCGAGCAGTTGGTTATGATTATCTCATAATCTTTTCCCTCTTCGAGGCCGTCCATCGTAACTATCTTAGAGAAGTCGTCTCCGGCGTCAAGAGGAAGGAACTCGAAAAATACGCTGTCCGGTATAAGCGCCGTATCTTCGCAGTTGAGGTCAAACGGCACGGTAAAGGTTCCCTCAGAGGCCGAAATGCCAAGCTTGAGCTGCTGTACGCCGTCGCCCGTATACCTTTCTCTTATCCTGTCGGCATAGTTCTTGAATCCGCCGGTTCCGATACCCGCGATAAACTTCATGTTTTTCCATACCTTCGGAATAAACGGCGTATCAAAGCCCTCTTCAAAAACGGCCTTAAGCTCAGCCGCACGCTCAGGCATGGGCTTCATCTTCGCTTCAACACTCTTTCTTACAGCGTCTGACATTCTTACGGACGGATCTATAGTTCCGGTCTCGATATCATGCACGAGCATTTCCCAGTTGCCCTCGATATAGCGGAGCAGCTCGAGGAAAAAGCTGTAGAATGATACTGTAACGTTCGATACGTCTTTATCCATAAGCGCGAAAAGCGCGTGAAGATATCTTGTATTGGTGTCCGGGAGCGGGAAAGCCGCTTCGTCCGGAGAGGTATATATCATTTCAAGATACGGCCTGAACTGCCTTACGGCCTTCGCGGAAACCGCGCCGTATGTAGCGCCGCATTTAAGGACTTCCTCATTCGCCGACGACTCGGTGAGCGCTATGCTCTTAGCGTTGATCCAGTCTACGCCCATTTTTTCGGCGCCGAGTCCGTAAGCGCTCTTTAAAACATAGCTGTCGAATATCTTAAGCGCTTTTTCCGACATTGGAATCCTCTTCGGGTTCCCCATCGTTCCCGATGATTTATTGTAATGAAGTATCGGATAGGCGCATATAAGATTATCCTCCCCGTCCTCCGTCATTCGCATTATATATTCCGCGTAATCGTCATATCTTGATACAGGTACTTTTTTCTGAAAATCTTCTATCGAGTTTATATCAGCAAAGCCATATTTCTTTCCGTATTCGGTATCTTTGTTATCTCTTATGACCTGCATGAGAAACTCTTCGTTATACTTCATAGGCTCCTTGGATATTTCCACGAACCTCTGCCATATCGGAGTTCCCTCCATGACGTTTTTATAATTGACCTGGCCTGCCAGCGAAAGTTTTCCTGCATCTATGCTCATATACCCTCCGTTCTTTAATCATTCTCTATGGTAAGTATTTCAGAGAAGCCCGTAGCCTCGAAAACTTCCATTATCATCTCGTTCGGGTTTTTGACCGTCATTTTTCCCTGAGCCGCATTTATTTTTTTCTGCGCGCTGAGAATAACTCTAAGGCCCGCGCTCGAAAGATAGCGAAGCTTTGTAAAGTCAAGCACAAGCTCGTTTATCCCGTCAAGCTCAAGTTCCTTTTCAAGCTCCGGAGCAGTCGTCGTGTCAAGCCTGCCGTCAAGCGCTATAATACATTTTCCACCGTCGATTTTTTTCTCTATTGTCACAATAATTCTCCTTTCACTGCTGCACACGCTTCTGACAGTTGTCAGTTCCTGATAGCGCATTATAATTGTAGCATATCCGGTTCTCGTAAGTAAATGATTTTCTTGAATAAAATAACCGCCGATGTTAATATAAGACAGAATCAAAATCTAAATGACATAGAAATTTTTAATAAGGAAATAAACAAAATGAGAAAGGCTTTAACAGCCGTTATCGCGGCTTTAACCATCATAAGTATTTCGGGCTGCGGCTGCGGTCCCGACGCAGCTATACAGTCTTCTTCACAGGAGTCTTCATCGCAAAGCAGCGAGGAAAGCTCTTCGTCTTCCGCTTCTTCTGTAAGCAGCAGTCAGGAAACCGAAGACCCGTCCGTTTCCCCGACGCCCGAAGCTACAGTCACTACAACGCCGGAAGCCGAAACAACTCCGGAAGCAACGCCCGATCCGAACCCAACAGTCGACCCGTCTGAAACAGCGTCGAACGACATTGTCTATCTGCTTTTCAACTGCGATTCGATATCCGACTGGAGAGTACGCGCCGCGTTTACTATTTCCATAAACCGCGACGCATATCCGTCTCCCGCTTACGGAATAGTCGCCGACGGGATAACCGACTCATCGGGATATAATTTCGAAGACGGCGCTCCGTCGCCTGGAAATATATTCAGCATACTTAAAATGATGTACCCTGATTATGATTTTTCAGATCACACGACATGCTGCAATGTCGCTCAGGAGCTGTTTAACGAAGCGGTAAGCGAGGGAAGCTTCGATACGTCCGCTTCCGTCGACTTTGTCATGGACTCCGATATAAGCGGGTTTGACGCAGAAGCAGTTGCTTCCACATGGGAAACTCTTTTCGGAACAGATGTCGACGTTTCATATGCAAACGGCGGCGATTATGACTCAGCCCTTTCAGGCGGCGCATATTCCGTTATAGCATATGAATATCCCGTGGGCGAAAACGACCCCATGCCGTATTTCGAGCTTTTTACTTCCGGAGGAATTATCCCGTCGTTCTCAAACGGACTGTACGACGGATTTATATCTGACGCCGCAGGAACCTCGGACGGCGTAGAAAGAGACTCGTATCTGCTTACGGCTGAACAGGTACTGTTCGACGCCGGCGCGTTCCCATGCGCTCCGGTCTGCAATGTATAAACGCAGTTGTAACTGCCTTGAATCATATTGACAGGTGAAATAATGTTTAAAATAGATCTTGATGTTTTGCTGCCGCGCCTTATAGCCATCGCGACTATAATCGGCATTATGTGCGTCCTGCTGCTCATCGTCAGGTGGATAGTTAAGGAGCTGCGGAAAAAAAGCGACTTAACTAAAGAACGCGCGACTATCATACGTATAGCTTCAAATATAATACGCGGCGTCGTTATCGCTCTTGCGGCTATCGCTATCCTGCAGACGTGCGGCATAAACATATCCGGAGCCGTCGCAGGTCTCGGAGTTGCCGGTATAATCGTCAGCTTCGCGCTTCAGGATTACCTTAAAGACATCATGTCCGGCATACGTATCATAAACGATAAGTATTTCATGCTTGACGATGTTATCGAATTCAACGGAAACATCGGCATTGTTATAGAAATGAACATTAAGCATACAAAGATAAAGCTAATCTCCGACGGTTCGATAATCTCTATCTCAAACCACCTTATAGAATCGTGCCGGAAATATCCCGAGATAATAGGCGTGCCCGTGGAGATACCGCTTTCATACGACCTGTCTCCTAAGATCGCCGACAAGGTTTTAGGAGAAGCTGCCGAAAAGATAAAAACTATCGAGAACGTTACCGATACGAGATACGACGGACTTATCAACTTCCAGGCCTCCGCCGTTCTGTATAAGATTATTGTTTTCTGCGACCCGAGGAACAAATATATGGTATCAAAAAACTCATACAGGTGCGTTTTTGACGAGCTGCTGAAAAACAATATATCGGTTCCGTATGATACTTATACGATAATTTCTGACAAGACAAGCGGCTCAGAAAATTAAAAATCAGCATATACCGCATAAAAACATATAGACAAAATGACTGATTTTCTATATCATGATTTATGCATGATTTAAAAAAATAATAAAACGGAGTAATCACATGAATATAGTTTGTTTAGACATGGAGGGCGTGCTTACGCCTGAAATTTGGATAGCATTTGCGGAGGCAACCGGTATTCCGGAGCTTAAACGCACAACGCGCGACGAGCCCGACTATGATAAGCTTATGAAATACAGGATAAATATCCTCAACGAGCACAAGCTCGGATTAAAGGAGATACAGGACGTTATATCGACCCTTGAGCCGCTTGACGGTGCAAAGGAATTTTTAGACGCGCTCCGAGATGAAACGCAGGTAGTAGTCTTAAGCGATACGTTCGAGCAGTTTGCTAAGCCGCTTATCAAAAAACTCGGCATGCCGTCCATCTACTGCAATACTCTTGTTATTTCAGATGATGGAATGATAGCCGACTATCAAATGCGCTGCAAGGACTCGAAGCTCACTACCGTCAAGGCGCTTCAGTCATGCGGCTTCGACACGATTGCCAGCGGCGACTCTTTCAACGACATCGCTATGATGAAGGCTAGCAAGGCCGGGTTCCTTTTCAGAAGCCCCGAAAGTATACGCAAACAGTTCCCCGAGTTTCCGGCGTTCGAGGAATTCGACGACCTGCTTGCGGCGATAAAAGCCGAACTATAATAAAAAAGGCGAATATCTTTGGTTCCCGGTAGAAAAATATTCGCCTTTTAAATATTCAGTTTTAATATCCTCTCATTGCGGTCAGCGATTCGTCGTCCTCGACCCAGTCCTTAACGTCTACGACGCGGTAATCGTCCTTCGTATCGCGTATGTAGACCTTTTCTATGCCCGCATTTATCACCATGCGCTTGCACATCGAGCAGCTGCTGGCGTTTTTAACGTATTCTCCGGTATCGGCTTCCTTTCCGACAAGATAAAGCGAGCTTCCTATCATCTCGCGTCTCGGAGCTGAAATTATCGCATTTGCTTCGGCGTGCACGCTTCGGCAGAGCTCATATCTTTCGCCGCGCGGGACCTGCATTTTCTGTCTTATGCAAAAGCCCATATCAGAACAGTTCTGTCTTCCCCTCGGAGCGCCGACATATCCCGTCGATATGACCTCGTCGTTTTTTACTATGACCGCCCCGTAGTTTCTCCGCAAGCATGTGCCCCTCTGCGATACCATTTCCGCCAAATCAAGGTAATAATTTACTTTATCACGTCTTTTCATCTCAAAATGCCTTTCGTTTATGAAATATTATTGATTCAGACCGCGTCGAATTCAAAATAAAATGTGCTTCCCTCTCCAAGAGTGCTTTCAGCATATATCCTGCCGCCGTGCGCGTTCACTATCCATCTGACCATTGCCAGCCCAAGTCCGGAATTTCCGTCCCCAGTGTCGCTTCTTGACGGGTCGGCCTGATAAAATCTCTCCCAAATCTTAGGAAGATCCTTTGCGGCGATACCCATTCCGTCGTCTCTTACATATCCTGAAGCCTTTCCGTTTTCAAGCGTAAGATAAACCCAGATATGCCCGTTCTCCTTACCATATACAATAGCATTTTCTATCAAATTAATAAAGCACCTCATTAAAAGAGTTTCATCTGCTCTGACATAAATACCCGGCTGAATGCACTGCGTTATCACTATTCCTTTGCTATCCGCCCTGTCCTGCTCTTCCTCCGCGATCAGGGATAAAAGCTCGCTTAGGTCTATCTTTTCATAATTGAGTTTTACCGCGCCTCTGTCCGCGCGCGAAAGCGTCAGAAGCTGCGAAACGAGCGACGACATCTTGCGCGACTGCGACAATATCGTCTTTAACGTCTCTTTTTGCTCCTCGCATGAAATATCATTATTAAGCGCATATTCCGCCTGCGCGGAAATGACCGCTATCGGAGTGCGCAGCTCATGAGACGCGTCTGACGTAAACTGTTTTTCGCGCTCGAAAGAGCTCTCTATGCGGTCGAGCATTTTGTCGAACGTATATCCAAGCTGATATATCTCATCGTTTCCACCCTTAAGCCCGATACGTCTTGAAAGGTCGTTGCTGTCAGCTATCTCTTCTGCAGTTTTCCTTATCTTCTGCACCGGCCTGAACGCCCTTTTCGTTATTATATATCCGCCGATGATTATAAGTACAATAAAGAGCGGCAGCGCTATAAGCGCTATATTCACAACTATCTTTAATCCCGAGTCAGCATATGTCTGCGAGACTATGCCTCTTACCCAGACTCCGCTGCCGTCCGGAAACGACCTCCACGCGTCAAGCGACAGATAGCTCGACTGCCCGGCGCTGAACTCCTGGATATTACCGTCATAAAAATTCGGCGTCTGCTCAGCCTGTACCTTTGACGGAAGCTGCCCCTGTATATAATACCCGTCGGCGTCATATACAAGCACATAAACGCCGTCGTCATAATATGAAACATCGCTTGTATTTATCCAGCCCGGACCCTCGTACTCGATATCCTCTATCGCCTCGCTTACCGCGCTTTGCAGCTGCAGCCTGACCGATTCGGATATCTGCTGTCCTCCGGCTATGAATATGATATACATAACGGCAACGGTAAGCGCTGCCATTAGAAACGAATACCACAGCGTGACCCTTGCCTTTATTGAAAGCTTTTTCATATGTTTTGCAAAGCCTCTCCGTTATTCCTTTAATACATATCCCGCACCGCGGATAGTATGTATAAGCTTCGGCTCGAAGCCGTCGTCTATCTTTTTCCTCAAATATCTTATATATACGTTTACGACGTTCGTGCCGCCCTCGTAATCATAATTCCATATATGCTGCTCTATCTTTTCACGCGTCAGGACAATTCCCTTATTTCTCAGCATATATTCGAGTATGGCGAATTCCTTGCCAGTGAGGATTATTTCGGTATCTCCCCTGAACACCGTCATCTTCTGTGTATCCACGACCATGTCGGCTATCTTCAGCGTAAGATCCGTGCTGTCCGCCGAACGCCTTATCATAACGCGTATCCTCGCAAGCAGCTCGTCGAGAGCGAACGGTTTTACAAGATAATCGTCCGCTCCGACGTCCAGCCCCGTGACCCTGTCCTCTATGCTGTCCTTCGCGGTCAGAAAGAGGACGGGCACTTTATTGTTTTTGCTTCGCAGCCTTTTAACTACCTCTATGCCGTCCATCTTCGGCATCATTATGTCGAGGACTATGGCGTCGTATTCCGCGAATTCGGCGTAGTCCAGCGCTTCCTCGCCGTCATAGCACGCGTCCACTGTATAATTGTTCGCCTTTAAAGACTTGACTATTATGCTGTTCAGATTTTTTTCATCTTCGGCTACCAATATCCTCATTTACGATACTCCCGGGATCAATCCCATTCCTGTTCCCACTTGATAAACTGACCGTTCGAAGCATTGTATTCAAACTCATATTCGAACCCATTGAAATAAATGCTTCCTTCATAGACTGTAATGCCGTCGTCGTATTCCTGCTCTATCCTTATATGGCTCTCGTCGGCTCCCGGGACTCTCTCAAGCGCGGCCGCCTTAGCGTCATCTATAGTATAGTTTACATTTGAATTCGCATTCGTGCCGTTCCATGAATAGAAATCGTCGTCAATCTCTGAATCCCTGTCGAGTATGTATCCGTCTACCGCGTTTATCTCGTAGTCAAACTCAAGTCCGTTTGCGTAAAACTCTACGTTGAATATCTGATAACCGTCGTCATATTCAAGATATACGTTTATCGCGTCTATGTCGGCCTCCGAAACTTTCGCGTCGGTCAAAGCTATGTCTTTAGCTTCTGCTTCCGTTATGACCGTCGCCGGAGCGTTCTGGTTGTTGCTTGAGTTTACCGAGCCTGACGGATTTGTCTGCGCCGACGGCGTGATAGTCGTAGCTCCTGTATTTGACTGTGAGGTCTGGTTCTGCGCCTGAGCCGCTTCGCTCTTTGCCGTTACCGATGACGGCGCTGTGTTCGCACAGCCTGCCAGAACTGCAAGTGACGCTGCCGCGCATATAACTGTTAAAACTTTTTTCTTCATATATTTACCCTCCGTTGTATCTTTTGTTTTATCTGATGACCATAAGATAAAACAGAAAGATTAAAGCAAGATTAAAACCAAAACTTTTTTTATTTTATCACAAAATTTTATTTACGGTTCAAAATCCGCGAAAAAACAAATTAAAAACCCGGCGTATGCCGGGTAAAGGTAAAGAAAAAAAACATAGAAGAAATTCAGTTATTTAAAAAGTCTTTGACTTCTTCCGCAAACAGATCCGTTCTCATCATGCCTGTCATATGACCTAATTCATCGTCAAGCAGCACAAATTCCGCGCTTCCGCCGGTCCTGTTTATGGCCTGCGCCATTCTTTCGGAAGAATGCCAGTTCTCAAGATTATCCTGACGGTTCGATATCAAAAGCGTTTTCGCTTTAATATTCTTCACCGCGTCGTCCAGATCCTTGAAGCCGTGGCGTATATCGTGGTTCATCGTTATATGCGACGCATAGATCCAGCTGTTCATGTCCATGTTCGCCGCCATGAGCTTCGCTATATACGCAAGCTTCTTTTCGAAGCATGTTACGGCAAACACGTCGTGATACGGCTCCTCCTCGTTTGGATCTCTTTCAAAAAGCTTCTCAAGATAGTCCGCGGAGTATATCGTAAGCATAAGATTTTTGCATACCGTTTCTATAGCGTACTTCGGTTCTTCGCCTCCGTAGTAGTCGCCGTTATTAAAGTTCGGGTCGTTCTTCGCCGCGTCCCATACCGCGTATTGGAAGGACGGACCTATGTAATTATACGGCGCCGTAACGACTCCGATAAACTTGTCCGCGAAATCCGGCATGTGAATGGCTATCTGCATAGCGACCATTCCGCCAAGCGACGGACCCATGACTGCTTTTACATGCTCTATTCCAAGGCTTTTAAGCAAAAGCACCTGGCTGTTCGCGAGATCCTTTGTAGAAACCGCAGGGAACGTAAGTCCGTACGGCTTGCCGGTTTCCGGATCGACCGACGCCGGTCCGGTAGTTACGACATATGGATCCTTTATCTGTATGTTGCATAAATTGTCGCATGATAGGACAAAATATTTGTCTGTGTCAACCGCTTTACCCGGTCCTATCAGGCCGTCCCAATAGCCCGGAAGCTCGTCTTTTTCCGTATAATATCCTGCGGCGTGGCTGCTGGCCGTAAAATAATGTGAAACAAGGATACAGTTATCCTTTTTCTCATTGAGCGTGCCGTATGTTTCATAGCCGATCTTTAAAGAGATCTCTTTGCCGCATTCCAGCTTAAAGCCGCTGTATTCAAATATTTCCTTTTTAGTAAGCATATTGATCCACCTATGATTTATACATAGCTTAAAAGGTGGAAATTA
>DVOP01000040.1 GCA_018713465.1 Candidatus Alectryocaccobium stercorigallinarum
TATTTGGTCTTCCGGAATATTGTTATACGAGACCTCCATGCGCTGTACGGAATTGAGCTTGTTGAGTACGACCTCTTCAAGCGCCTGTCTGAATTCAGGATATCCCTCATATCCGAGCTCGACGGCAAACCTTACCGCTGTAGATTCACTTACGCCTACCTCGTTTCCGAGCCTGACAGCAGTCATAAAAACGGCCTGCTCATAATTAGTCATGACATAGTCAGCTAATTTTTTCTGTCCCTTGCTGAAATTCATATAATTTGATTGTATTTTTGCAAACAAATTATTGTTTTTCATTTTTTTCACCTGTCTTTCCGGCAAAGCCTCCGCCCCTCTTTCCCAAAATGGCGTTCACCGCTTTAACCGCCTTTTTTACGTGTTCCAAATTTATCGCGCCGTTTGTTCCCATAGGAATATGTCTTAACGGCGTATCCATGACAAGCTCCGATACCCTGCCGGCAGGAACCAGGTCAGTGCCTATCTTCCTGCTTATCATCTTTACCGCTCCTATCACGGGCTTCATGATTTTTTTATGCTCAAATTCCCTGAGAGTAGTATTTAACGTTATGCCGTCCGAAACCTTTTCGCCTTCAAAATATATCTTTCCCATGCTGTCGGCCTCGAACGGATATATTATGCTCTCGTTAACATTAAGGACTGTTTTCACCGCCATCTGTACGCTCGAATACCCGGCGCATATTTCATATGAGCCTTTTTCGAATACGCATGCATTCCCGTTTTTATCATACCGCGATACATATTTTGTGTTTATCTCAGTCTCAACCGTTTTTTCCTCTCCGGCTTCAAGGAAATACTTGCCAAACGCCGCAAGCTCGCAGGCTTCTTTGCTCTGCTCTTCCTTTATATATATCTGCAGCACGGCTTTTCCGCTCATCCTGCCGGAGTTCTTAACTGAACATCTCACCTTTATCTTATCGCCGTCCATCTCAGCCGAAATATCATAAAACTCAAAACCGGTATATGAAAGTCCGAATCCGAACGGATAAGCCGTATCTATCCCATACTTATTATAAAAGCGGTATCCGACTTCGCAGCCTTCTTTATAAACGGCGTTTCCATATGCCGGATAGATCTCATACGACGGAACGTCGCTCAGCCTGTCAGGGAATGTTTCCGCAAGCTTTCCGGACGGAGACACGGTACCGTTTAAAATATTCAACAGCGCCGAGCCAAAACAGCTTCCCGAAAAATAACACATAAGCACAGCTCCGACTTCGCTGCGCCACAGCATTTCCACAGGCGAACCGCCCTGCACTATAACGACTGTATTTTTATTGCGCCTTGCAACCGCCTTTATCAGGCTGTTCTGTTCCGACGGAAGCTTCATATCCGACCTGTCAAATCCTTCCGTCTCGCCGTTTTCAAGCTGCCCGGCAAAAAACAGCACGATATCTGCACTTCCGCATGCCTCGTATGCCCTTTCCGCCTTATCGTCCTCATACCTTACGGCAAGGGAATATCCCGGTTCGAATCTTATATTTGGAAAATACCCTTTAAGCGACGCCCACGGCGTTTCGGCGTAAGAAAGCTTCACCTTTCCGCTGCCATGTCCCTGATATCTCGGACGCTTAGCCAGTTCTCCTACGACAAGTATCTTAGCGTCCTTTTTAATAGGAAGCATGTCGCCGTCGTTTTTCAGAAGTACAAAGGAAGACTCTGCCACCTTTCTTGCGATATCCAAATGTTCCGCTTCTTCATATTTATATTCTTCGGAAACCTTCCTCGTACGCTCTGAAAGCCTCAATATATCAGCGGCCGCCCTGTCCATGGCCTCCTGCTTCAGCTCTCCCGTATTTGCGCATTTTTCTATATGATCTTCGTCGTTGTTGACTCCTCCGGGCATTTCTACGTCAAGCCCATTATTGAAAGACCTGATTATATCGTTGACTCCGCCCCAGTCGGAAACTGTCACTCCGTCGAAGCCCCATTCATTCCTTAAAATATCGTTCAAAAGCCAGCTGTTTTCACAGCAGTAAATACCGTTGAGCTTATTATACGCTCCCATTATGACCCACGGCCTGCCCTCTTTTACGGCGATCTCGAAGTTGCGAAGGTATACCTCCCACATTGTCTTGCCGTCCGCAACGGAATTGCTGTTCGTACGCCTCGTCTCCTGATTGTTGAGTGCGAAATGCTTTAAACACGCCGCCACGCCGACGCTCTGCACTCCGTTTATAAAGGCCGCGCCTAATTTCCCGGACAGCACCGGATCCTCGCTTATATATTCAAAATTTCTTCCGCACAGCGGATTTCTTTTTATGTTTATGCCCGGTCCCAAAAGCACCGCGATCCCCCGGCTCCTGCATTCCTCGCCGAGCGCTCTGCCCATCTCATATACCATTTCGGCGTCAAAGCTGCAGCCACACGCGCAAAGCGACGGATAACATATCGCCGGTATGCTCCCGACCTTGCTGCTGTATCCCTCGTCTTTATACTGCTGGCGAATGCCGTTTGACGCGTCGCTCGTCTTCAGAGCCGGCAGCGAAAGTCTTTCCACATCGCCGAAGCTCCAAAACGTACTTCCGGCCATCATATGTATTTTTTCTCTCTGATTTAATTTATCAACCGTAATATCAGCCATAGTGCTCTCCTAATATAAAATTGTTCCTAAAAAAGTTAACGCGTCAAAAATTGCAAAATACAAGGATATGATAACACAATTTATATCATTTTTGAATTAATTCCCATCTGCG
>DVOP01000041.1 GCA_018713465.1 Candidatus Alectryocaccobium stercorigallinarum
TTTTCCGTCGAGGGATTCCAGCCCTTTTTTTATGCCTTTTATAATTTCATTTTTTTCTTCTGTTGAATATTCTTCTTTAATAGTCCATAATATAATGTGTTTTACCATAAAATCGTTCTCCTTAGTGCTTGTTAAATACAGTACAAAACGGCGCTGCGCACCACAGCTGCTGTCATAAGGATTTTACACGAAAATATTAAGGAAGAAAAGAGGAAAAAAATTGCTTACACTTGACAAATTTGAAGAAGCGGCGGAAGTAGTTAAAAAGGTCGTAAGACCTACGAATCTGATTTACAGTGAATATTTGAGCGCCCAGAGCGGCAACAAGGTATATCTCAAGCCGGAAAATATGCAGCTCACCGGAGCGTATAAGCTTCGCGGCGCTTATTATAAAATAAGTACGCTTTCGGAAGAGGAAAGACAAAAAGGCCTTATAACTGCCTCGGCAGGAAACCATGCGCAGGGCGTAGCGTATGCGGCAAGGGCGTACGGGGCGAAGGCGGTTATCGTTATGCCTACGGCAACGCCGCTTATAAAGGTGGAAAGGACGAGAAGCTACGGGGCTGAGGTCGTTTTGTACGGAGACGTTTATGACGAGGCGTGCGATCATGCGTTGAAGCTTGCCGAAGAGCACGGGTATACGTTTATACATCCGTTCGACGACCCTGTAGTTGCTACCGGACAGGGAACAATAGCAATGGAAGTTTTCCAGGATCTGCCGCTTGTTGAATATATACTTGTTCCGATAGGCGGCGGCGGGCTTGCCGCGGGAGTTTCGACGCTTGCGAAGCTTTTGAACCCGAATATCAAGGTTATAGGCGTAGAGCCTGAAGGCGCGGCGTGTATGAAAGCGTCTCTTGAAAAAGACGAGGTCGTTACGCTTCCTGAAATAAATACGATAGCGGACGGCACGGCGGTCAAACGTCCGGGAGAGAAGATATTCCCGTACATCAAAGAAAACATCGATGATATAATAACCGTCGGCGACGACGAGATAATCGTCGCGTTCCTCGATATGGTCGAGAATCATAAGATGGTGGTGGAAAATTCCGGACTGCTCACGGTTGCTGCGCTCAAACATCTGGATTTTAAAGATAAAAAGGTCGTGTCTATACTGAGCGGAGGAAACATGGACGTTATAACTATGTCTCAGGTAGTGCAGAACGGACTTATAGCACGCGACAGGATATTTACTATTTCTGTTCTGCTTCCGGACAAGCCGGGCGAGCTTGTAAAGGTTTCGGAGATAATCGCGAGAGAAAAGGGAAACGTCGTGCGTCTTGAGCACAACCAGTTCTACAGCATAAACAGAAACGCGGCAGTCGAGCTCATAATAACGCTCGAGTCCTTTGGTACTGCTCATAAGAATCAGATAATAAAGGCGGTAAAAGACGCCGGATATAAGCTTAAACAGGTGGCCGGAAGACTGTAAAATACGTGTATCATATGAAAAACGCGCGGAGCAGTAAAATGTAAGGCGGTATAAGCAAATACAGCCTCCGGAGTTGTTGACAAATAAGGCATTTAAGTATAAAGTAAAGTAATCGTTCAAACAAATTAAAAATTATTTTTCGAAAAAAGGAGATTTACTCAAATGAGAAAAACAGATTTAATTTCAGCAGTAGCAAAAAAAGCAGGAATTTCTGCTAACAGCGCAAAACTTGCAGTTGACGCTTTTATCGAGGCTGTAGGCGATGAGCTTAAGAACGGCGGATCAGTTCAGCTTATAGGCTTCGGAACATTCGACGTTCAGGAACGTGCTGCAAGAAAGGGAAGAAATCCTCTTACAGGCGCAGAGATCGAGATCAAAGCTTCTAAATCACCGCGCTTCAAAGCAGGAAAAGCTTTAAAAGATAAGGTAAACGGCTAATATTTAATGAGACTTGATAAATATCTTAAAGTTTCAAGACTGATAAAGCGCCGCACGGTTGCGAATGAGGCATGCGACGCGGGCAGAGTTTCGATCAACGGAAAGACCGCAAAAGCTTCTTCGGCTGTCAAGGCCGGCGACGTTATCGAGATACAGTTCGGTACACGCACTGTTAAAGCAGAGATAGTCGACGTCAGCGAAACGGTAAAAAAGGAAGAAGCTGCACAAATGTACAAAATACTGTGAGCAAAAGTCGCTGGCTTTTCGTTCGCAGAGTTAAAGGATAGTTGAAAAGGAATATCAATGCAAAAGAAAAAGCAGAACGATAAGACTAAGAGTATGAATTCGACGCATGGCGCAATGCTTGTTATAGTATTTGTAGCCCTTGTTATGCTCGTTGTAATGCTTATAAGCGGATATGCCCTTCAACAGAAGATTTCCGGAAACGAATCACGTGTGCAGGAACTTCAGGGACTCATAGACAGCGAGAGCGAGCGGACAACTGAGATCGAGGAACTTGAAGAATATATGCAAAGCGATGAATATCTTGAGCAGGAGGCGAAAGACAGGCTTGGCTTTGTAAAAGACGGAGAGATCATTTTCAAAGAGAATAACTGATCTTGTTAAGAATTAAGGCGGCTTCCGTTATTTTACGGCAGCCGCTTTCTGAATGTATTATGACATCTTTTACGGAACGACTTCTATCATTTATCAAAGAAAAAAAACTGATACAAAAAGGCGATATCATATGTGTCGGGATCTCCGGAGGGGCGGATTCGGTATGTCTGCTTCAGCTGCTGTATGAGCTTTCGGACAACCTCGGCATATCTTTGCGCGCTTTTCATGTAAATCACTGCCTTCGCGGAGCGGAAAGCGACGCCGACCAGTCTTTTGTAGAGGGGTTTTGCGCCGACAGAGGCATACCGCTTAAAGTATATTCGTTTGACGTTTCAAAGATAGCGGCGCAGAGCAAAAAAAGCCTTGAAGAAGCGGGACGCATGGTAAGGAGACAGGCGGCCGCTATGTGCATGGAAGGATTCAAGGCGAATAAGACGGCGGTTGCGCACCATTTGAATGACTGCGCGGAAACGCTGCTTTTTAATCTGACAAGAGGAACGTCCCTTTCGGGTTTAAAGGGGATTTCGCCCAAAAACGGAAATATCATAAGGCCGTTTATGATATTTGCAAGGGAAGAGATAGAAAATGAACTGAAAGCCAGAAATATAAGCTGGCGAACAGACAGTACTAATCTTGAAGATGAATATTCACGAAATAAACTTCGTTTGAACGTTATACCGTATTTGGAAAAGAACATAAATGCGGAAAGCGTACGTCACATCGCGTCGGCTGCTTTTGATATTGAAGAAGCCGATGAAATAATAAGAGAGCTTGCGGAAGAAAAAGCAAAAGCTGTCGTATCAAGGAATGACGGCGGCATTCTCATATCGGGCGCCATAAAAAAAGAACGCGGGCTTATCGGCGGTTATATCGTTATGGACGCGTTAAAATGCCTCACCGATAATGTGACGGATATAAAGAGGCTGCATATCAAAAACGTTCTGCGGCTTATGGACATGCAGACAGGACGAGCGATAGATCTGCCGTACGGGATATTGGCGTTAAGGACATATGACGGCGTTATGCTCTCGAAAAAAGCAGAACATGATACCGGAGATATACGCGAGGAATCTGTAAAGCTCAACATAAACGGCAGTACGGAATTTGGCGGATATATATTTGAAACGAGACTTTTTTGCGCGGACGGGGCGTGCGGCGGGATACCGAAAAAAAAGTATACTAAATGGTTTGACTATGATAAACTAAGTAATAATTTAGATTTAAGGTACAGAAAAAGCGGTGATCAAATCGTTGTTGACAGCGAAGGACACCGTAAAAAACTGAAACGGTATTTTACCGATGAAAAGGTCCCTAAAGAAAAAAGGGACAGTATGGTCTGCCTTGCGCATGGCAGCTGTATAGTATGGGTGATAGGCGGAAGGATAAGCGAGGACTGCAAAGTAGATGAAACTACGGTTCGCATACTTGAGGTCTCCTGCCGCGAAAAACCAGATTTATAAGATTACAGACCGGAGGAAATACAGGTGCGCAGACAATCCAGCGGATGGCTGATATATGTGATTTTTTTCGCGATAATAATCGCGATGTTCGGATTTATGGGAGGCGGGTATTCAAGCCCGAATACGGTCTCCAATACGAAATATCTTGAAAGTCTTCATTCAGGCGATATAGAAAGCGCCGTTATCGAGCAGAATGAAGAGGTTCCCACAGGAAGGATAACTTTCGCGTTAAAAGACGGCGAGACGTATACGGTATATATTGCGGATACGGTCCAGGCTGAGGCTGAGCTTCAGGAATATAAAGTAAGCTATACGATATCAGATATATCGGGGAATTTTATATTGACATGGATAGTACCGACGATCCTGATCGTTGTTTTTGTTATAATACTGTTTAATATTTTAGGCAGGTCGTCAGGCAACAGTACGAACGCCAAAATGATGAATTTCGGCAGAAGCAAGGCCAGGATGACTACGAGCGACCAGCAGAAAATACGTTTCAGCGACGTGGCCGGCCTTGCGGAAGAAAAAGAAGAGCTTGAAGAAATAGTAGATTTCCTAAAAAGCCCGGAAAAATACAGATTGATGGGCGCGAGAATACCAAAAGGCGTCCTGCTTGTAGGCGGACCGGGAACCGGAAAAACGCTTCTTGCAAAGGCGGTTGCAGGAGAAGCGGGCGTACCGTTCTTTTCAATATCAGGCTCAGACTTTGTTGAAATGTTTGTAGGTGTAGGGGCTTCGCGCGTGCGCGATCTGTTTGAGGACGCGAAAAGACATCATCCGTGTATAGTTTTCATTGACGAGATCGACGCGGTGGCAAGAAAGCGCGGAACCGGAATGGGCGGCGGACACGATGAGAGAGAGCAGACTTTGAATCAGCTTCTTGTAGAGATGGACGGTTTTGGCGAGAACGAAGGGATAATCGTTATGGCCGCTACCAACAGGGTGGATATACTCGACCCGGCTATAAGGAGACCGGGACGCTTTGACAGGACTGTTACCGTAGGTTCGCCTGATGTGCGCGGCCGTGAGGAAATTCTTAAGGTACATGCGAAGGATAAGCCGCTCGGAGACGATGTGGATCTTAAACAGATAGCACAGAATACGGCTGGATTTACAGGCGCGGATCTTGAAAATCTGATGAACGAGTCGGCTATCAGGGCGGCTATAAATGGAAGAAAGTTTATAACTCAGGACGATATAAAAGAGTCATTCCTTAAGATAGGCGTCGGAAAAGAGAAAAAGAGCAAGATAATCTCGGATGAAGAAAAACGTATCACGGCATATCACGAAGCGGGACACGCTATACTTTTCCAGGTGCTTCCGGATATGAATCCGGTATATACGATTTCTATTATCCCGACAGGAATGGGAGCGGCGGGCTATACAATGCCTCAGATGGAAAAGGACAATATATTCCAGACGCGGGGAAGAATGCTTCAGCGTATACTTGTTGGTCTTGGCGGAAGAGCCGCAGAGGAGCTTGTGTTTGACGATATAACGACGGGAGCTTCTCAGGACATCAAGCAGGTTACGGCAATAGCGAGGGCTATGGTAACAAGATTCGGAATGTCGGACAAGATCGGGCTTATAGCGTATGAAGATGATTCCGACGAGGTGTTTATCGGGCGTGACTGGGGACACACGAGGAATTACAGCGAGCAGACTGCCGCGGCCATAGATGAAGAGGTTCACAGGATAGTTGAGCAGAGCTATGATAAAGCGAAGTCTATCATTGAAGAACACAGGGCGGTCCTTGATGAAACCGCTGCGCAGCTTATACAGAAGGAAAAGCTGACAAGGACCGAGTTTGAAGAAATTTTCAGGCAGATTGAAAATGCCGGATAAAAAAGACAGCTTTTGCGCTGTCTTTTTGTTGCGTGACAAAACAATAAGATGATTGAGAGTGAGAGAGTATGGAACAGAGGTCGCTGTTTTGTGATCAGACGGAATTCTTTTTAACGCCATGCGAACCGCAAGATGGAGATACTGTAACGTTCAGATTCAGGACGGGAAGATATCAGGCGTCATTTGTATTTCTGCATTATGCAGACAAGGCGGTAAGGCTGGAATGGGATCATTATACGAATGATTTTGATTATTACAGTACGGATCTGAAAATAGGTAATGAAAAGTTCACGTATTATTTTGAAATAAACGCTGAAAACGAGATCTGTTATTATGGAAAAAAAGGCGTGGTTTTCAGAAGAGAAGAAATAACGCCGTTTGAAATAATACCAGGATTTACTATTCCCGGCTGGCTTAAAGGCGCGGTTATGTACCAGATATTTACCGACAGGTTCTGTAGCGGGGAAACATCAAACGACGTGCGGGACGGAGAATATATGTATTACGACCGTCCGGTAAAAAAGGTCGCGGATTGGAATGAGCTTCCGTCGACTTTTGACGTAGGAAACTTTCACGGAGGAGATATACAGGGAATAATATCAAAGCTGGATCATCTTAAAGAGCTGGGAGTTGAAGTGCTCTATCTCAATCCGGTTTTTCTTTCGCCGTCAAACCATAAATATGATATAGAAGATTACGACCATGTCGACCCGCACATAGCTGTCATGGAGTATCCAGAAAAAGGCCGCACGGCTATTGAAAATTTAGAGGCGTCCGACGCGCTTCTTGCGCGGCTTATCAGCGAAGCGCATTTAAGAAAGATGAAAGTCATACTCGACGGGGTATTCAACCACTGCAGCCATTTCAGCAAATGGATGGACGTCGGCGGGGTCTATGTCGATAAAGACGGAAAGAGGACCGGAGCGTACGGCAATCCAGGCAGCAGATATAATGATTATTTTATCTTTGAAGACGAATATAATATTGATTATGAATGCTGGTGGGACAATATCAATCTTCCGAAGCTGAATTATGAAGGCTCGAAAGAGCTGTTCGACGATATAATGCGCGTTGCCGAAAAATGGGTATCCGAGCCTTATAACGCGGACGGCTGGAGACTGGACGTAGCTTCGGATCTGGGGCATTCTCCGGAATATAACCATATGTTCTGGCGCGAATTCAGAAAGCACGTGAAAAAAGCTAACCCAAACGCTGTGATCATAGCCGAGCATTATGACAACGCGGCGCCATGGCTTGACGGAAGCCAGTGGGATACGGTTATGAACTACCGCGCGTTTATGGATCCAGTTTCGTGGTTCTTTACCGGAATGGAAAAGCACAGCGATTATTTCAGGGAGGATCTGCTCGGAAATTCGGAAGCGTTCGAAGCGGCGATGACAGGCTGCGGAGCGGAGTTCACCGGACAGTCGCTTTTCTGCGCGATGAACCAGCTGGACAACCACGACCATTCAAGGTTTATAACGCGTACAAACCATAAGGTGATGAGGCTTAACGGCGAGAACCATGTTTTGGCTGAGGAAGATACGGATATAAACATATATATGATGGCGGTCGTTATGCAGATGACATGGCCGGGTGCGCCGTGCCTGTATTATGGAAATGAAACGGCGCTTGCCGGGTTTACCGACCCCGATAACCGCAGGGCGTATCCGTGGGGCAGAGAAAACTCCGAGGTTTTGGATTTTTATAAAAGGATAATATCGCTCAGGAGCGAATATGGTTTTTTGAGACATGCTTCCAACAGAGTTATCTATGCGAAGGACGGCATACTCGCGTATGCGAGGTTCACCGAGGAAGAGCAGATGATAGCGGTATTTTCCATGGAGAACGACCCTGTGGAAGTCGACATGCCTGTGTGGATGACGGGAAGAGCTGGTTATCTTGAAGAAGATCATATTTACAGGATCTTTTACTGCTGCAAGACAGATATGAGTTATGAAAAAAGAAGATACGAATTGCGGCGCGGACTTCTGAAGCTGTTTATCCCGCCTAAGAGCGCAATGCTGTTTTACGGGAATTATGAAGAGAAAATTTAAATTTTAAATTTTTATTACATTTTTTTATATTTGTGTTATTATGTTGAGGTTAAAAGTTTGTAAAGAATAAGGGTTATATAAATGTCGTATTTAAACTTGTTTTCTTTTGATACATGGAATCAGATATTTATCGTATTTTCCATCGCGTTTTATCTGCTTGAATGCTACATTGGCTATAAGGGTATTAAATGGCTTGTCGCGATAGTCGGATTCATTATAGGATTTATACTCGGATTTTTCATTTCGGCCGGAACGTTTACGCAGAACGCGTATGTACCTGCGGTAATCGGAATAGCCGCCGGTATAGGGCTGGCGTTTATAGCGTTTAAACTTTACCTTGTGGGAGTGTTCATTTACTGCGGCTCGATGGCGTTCAGGGTGGTCGCGTATCTTCCGTTTGAAAAAGACGGCGCGCAGGGAGCTCTTCAGGCGGTGCTGTGCATTGCGGCGTTTATAATCGTCGGAATACTTGCCGTTAAATTCGCTAAGACGTGCATAATCGCGGTAACGGCGATAACGGGTTCTATAAACGCAGTAAATCTTATGTGCACTCCGATAGCCGCCCTTGCTGAAAATATGATATTAAAGATCGCGGTGATAGTGCTCATAGCGGTTACCGGAATATTGGTGCAGAGGGCTACGACGAAATAAGCTTCAGGAGATAGATTCAAAGTGGATAGCACGGATTATAAAATATTGAAGATACTGCAGAGGAACGGCAGGGAAACGGCGTCTAATATAAGTAAGGAAATACATATGTCTGTTTCTGCCGTTACCGAAAGGATAAAGCGTCTGGAAAGCGAAAATGTTATAAAGGGCTATACGATAGTAGTAGATGAAAGACGCATCGGATTTGCAATGACGATACTCATGGAGGTACGTCTTGAAAATCCGAGATTTTTTGATGATTTTACAAAAGCCGTAGAAGATATGGACGAGATAATAGCCTGCTATTATAAAACGGGCGAATTTGACCTGCTGCTGAAAATAGCGTGCGATTCAGGCGACGAGCTTGAAAAGATACACCGCAAGATAATGAACATAGGCGGCGTTATAGATACAAAGACAGATATTGTAGTCAAGAATGTTAAGAATAAATATTCGGCGATAAAAAAACCGGAGAGGTAAGACCGGAGGAGGATATGCAGGATTATTTCAGATGCTACGCTGTAGTGTCGCTGTCTGCAATAGTTGATAATTTAAAAAATGTAAGGGGGAAGCTTCCTGAGGGTACGTCGCTTATGGCAGTGCTTAAGGCGGACGCATATGGACACGGCGCCGATGTTGTAGGGAAGCATATAGAAAAGTACATTGACGCGGCAGGCGTCGCGTCGGTCGAAGAGGGGATAGGGCTTAGAAAGGCCGGACTTAGCGTTCCGGTGCTCGTTCTTGGATATTCTTCGCCGAGACAGTTCGGCGAGCTTCTTGAATATTCGATAACTCCCACTATTTTTGAATATGACGATGCCGTTAAATATTCCGAAGAATCGGTAAAACGGGGCGTTACAGGAAAAATGAACATAGCGGTAGATACCGGAATGACAAGGGTAGGATTCAGGGTCAATGAAGGCTCGGCCGATCTTGTGAAAAAGATTTCCAAGCTGCCGAACATAACCATAGAGGGAATGTTCACGCACCTTTCATGTGCGGATACATATGACGATTCATACAGCGAGAAGCAGTTTGCCGAGTTTGAAAAGATGGTAAGCCTGCTTGAAGAACGCAAGGTGGATATTCCGGTAAAACATATGTGCAACAGCGCCGGAATAATGAAATATGATTCGCGCTATTATAACTGTGTTCGCTGCGGCATAGCCACATACGGACTTTATCCGTCTGAAGAAGTGGACAAAAATCTGCTCAAGCTTACGCCCGCGCTGGAATGGAAAGCGCATGTCATACATATAAGCGAAGTAGAAGCCGGAAGAGGAGTAAGCTATGGTGCGACGTATGTCACGCACAGGGACGTAACGAGGATAGCGACTCTTTCGGTAGGCTACGCCGACGGTTATCCGCGCGCGCTTTCTTCTAAGGGAGTAGTGCTTATAAACGGTAAAAGGGTTCCGGTGATAGGACGCGTATGCATGGATCAGATAATGGTGGATATCACGGAAGCCGGAGAGGTCAATATAGAAGATACCGCCACGCTTATCGGACATGACGGCGACGAATTTATCTCTGTTGAGGAGGTCGCGGAAGCCGCGGGAAGCTTTAATTATGAACTCGTTTGTCAGATAGGCAAAAGGGTAAAAAGGATATACATATAATGCTTCAGGATTTTTTGATAAGACAGCCTAAAGATCTTGCAAGAAGGTCGGTCGTAAATAATCTGGCCGCGAGCCTTTTGAATGCGTCAGTTTCGGTCGTGCTGCTTCTTGTGGTTACAAGGTTCTGCGGTACAAGCGACGCCGGAGTATTTTCCCTGGGATTTTCCACGGCGCAGATGATGCTGCCGATAGGACAGTACGGAATGAGATTCTTTCAGGCGTCGGACGTTCTTGGAAAATATGATCAGAAGGACTACGTGGCGTCAAGAGTCATAACAAATTTAATAATGATGGCCGGAGCCGTCGGATTTGTGCTTGTCAGGGGATATTATCTTGAAAAAGCGCTTATACTTATAGTATTATGTCTGCTTAAGGTGACCGACGCTTTTGACGATGTGTACGGCGGATATTATCAGTTGAACAACAGGCTTGATATTTCAGGAAAAATGCAGTTTATCCGTATCGCATTGTACTGCGCGGCGTTTGTAGCCGTGGTAGGTTTTACGCGCGATACGCTTGCGGCGTGCTGGAGCGCGGTCGCTGTTTCGGCAGTTTCTCTTATAATAATGGTAGCTAAAATAAGGAAGCTGTTTCCGGAGGTAAAGCCGGTCTTCAGGGCGAAAAAGATCAGGCAGCTGCTTATCGACTGTCTGCCGCTGTGTATAGGGGCGTTTCTTGTACTGTATATGGGCAATGCGCCGAAATACGCGATCGACGCTTATATGCAAAGCGAATATCAGGCGATATATAATTATCTTTTTATGCCGTGCTATGTGATATCGCTTTTTATGAATTTTGTCCTCCAGCCGCTTATACTGAAAATGTCAAAGACATGGGTCAGGGAGGACTATAAGAGCTTCGGCAGGATATGTGCTCTTATATTAGGAGCGGCGGCGGTTTTGAGCATAGTCATAATCGCTGTCGGGCATTTCTTAGGCTGTCCCGTGCTCGGGTGGCTGTATGGAGTAGATCTGAGCGGATACCAGTATCCGTTTACAGTGCTTCTCGTCGGCGGAGCCGGATACGCTCTGTCTATAATACTTCAGACTATACTTACGGTGATGAGACATCAGTACATAATACTTGTAGGGTATGCTTTATCGAGCGTGCTTGTTACGTTCCAGTCGTCCATGTGGGTGCGCACGGACGGTATAACGGGAGCGGCTTATTCATATGTGGCCGCGTCGGGAGTGCTGTTTGCGGCATTGCTCGTAAGTTTTATTACTTTATATAAAAAAGAATCAAAAGGGGCATAAACGGTTCTTTAACATATCTATAAATCGGAGGAAATAATGAGTTATACGGATTACAGAGTAACAGACATGCAGTGGCTGCCGCCGGTCAAAAGCGCAAAAGTGAAAGGAAAGAAGATAGCAAAAAATGTGCTTTTGGTATTGGCGAGTATTCTTGTTTTTCTGGCAGCGTATTTTCCGCTGACGTACAGATGGGCGCAGACGACATGGAGCGACCTTACTATCCAGGAGATATTATATCACCTTATGATGCCGGCGGAGGGAACGGCTACGGGAATGGTAATGCAGCATATAACGAGATGTCTTGTTCCCGCGATCCTTATAACGGCGGCGTTTGTTGTGGTTATGATAATAATACGCAATAAGCCTACGGCTGCTTTTTTTGTAAAAGGCGGAGCGGCGGCGATAGCCGGAATAATCATCGCCAATACGGTTGCGGCGTTCTGGAAAGAAATGGACGTGACTGAATATATGGACAGCCAGTCTAATTATTCTTCGTTTATCGATAATAATTATGTGGATCCGGCGTCTGTGAATCTTACGTTTCCTGAGCAAAAGAGAAATCTTATATATATTTTCCTTGAGTCTATGGAAAATACTTTCGCGGATAAGGGATCTGGCGGCGCTTTTGATGAAAATGTGATACCGGAGCTTACGGAGATATCACTGGAGAATGAGAATTTTTCGGGAGGACACACACAGCTTAACGGCGGAGTCGTGATGAACGGCGCCACATGGACAATGGGGGCTATGTTTGCGCATACATGCGGACTTCCCCTTTCGATATCTATAGACGGAAATGCGATGAGTACCCAGGATGAGTTCTTCCCCGGAGCGACTGCTATAGGAGATATTTTAGAGGAAGAAGGATATAGTCAGAGCTTGCTTTTGGGCTCTGACGCGACTTTCGGAGGAAGACGTCTGTATTTTGAATCTCACGGTAATTACCAGATGAGAGATTATTATTACTATAAGGATAACGGAATGCTCCCATCATCTGATTATAAGGTATGGTGGGGATACGAAGACATGTATCTGTTTGAAAACGCGAAAACAGAGCTTACAGAGCTTGCTTCCAAAGACGAACCCTTTAATCTGACGATGCTTACGGCAGATACGCATTTTGAAGACGGATATGTATGTTCGTTATGTCAAAATGATACAGACGATCAGTATTCGAATGTTTACAGATGTTCAAGCCGTCAGGTCAGCGAGTTTCTTGACTGGTGCAGTCAGCAGGAGTGGTATGACAATACAACGATAGTGCTTGCTGGCGATCATCTGACGATGGATGGAAACTTCTGTGATAATGTCGATGAGGATTATCAGCGTACAGTCTATACGACGATAATAAACGGCGCTGCCGAGCCGGAAGAGGAAATATACAGGGAATATACTACAATGGATCTTTTCCCGACAACACTTGCGGCGATGGGAGTTGAGATCCCGGGCGACAGGCTTGCGCTTGGAACAAATTTATATTCAAGTACAAATACGCTTCTTGAAATATACGGATATGAAGAACTGAATTCTAATCTTCAGGCAAAATCAGAACTTATGACTGAATTGACAGCCGGGATCGTAGATCAGACATGCGATATAAATGTAATGCCTTTTGACAGCCAGACTAATACGGTACAGCTTATTGTCAGCAATGTAAAAGGGATCACTCCCGGAGTTGACGGAGAGCTTTGCGTTAAAGTATATAAGGAAAGCGACCAGTCTGACTTGGTCAAATACTGGTTTGAGGACAGAGGCGACGGAAGTTATATATGTACCGTAAATTTTGCTGACTTTGATTTCAACGCGGGAAGTTATACGGCGATAGTGGCTATAAATGATACGAATTCAATGCATGCGCGTGATTACACTATAGGTGCCGTAGCGGTAGAAATGGGAGACGGAACTGCTAATGTTGAGACGCCGGATACTGCAGATTCTTTCGGATTCGGTACGACCGAGTTTGATTATTCTTCAGGCAATTTTGAAATAAATTATACGAAGAGCGACAGAAGCAATCTGGCTGGCGTGCAGTTTGCCGTGTGGAAACAGGAGGATCAGAGCGATCTTCACTGGTATCCGGCAGAGCTTGGCGACGATGGCGTATACAGAGTTTTAGTAAACGCTTTTGACTATGCATTTGATGACAGACCGTTTTATATAGATATATATGAAGTTTTAAACGACGGATCTTCAAAGATGATAAATCGTGAATATTACAGGATAAGTGATGAACAGTCATGATAAACAGGAGAATGCGATGAGATTATTCGGAAACAAAATAAGATCAGCAGCCGCAGGATTTGTGTTGACAGCCGCTATGGTATGTACCGCCATGCCGGCAGGCGTTATGGCTGATGAAGCTGCTGATACCGCAGCCGCAGCTGAAAGCTCGGCTGTAAGCGCCGACAACGCGGCCGGAACATTCAGTGTTTCGGTTTCGGGCATACAGGGATCTGCAGAGCTTCAGGAAGTGCAGGTAGCGGTATGGAGCGATGAAGGCTGGCAGGACGATATTGTATGGTATACGGCGGAAAAACAGGACGACGGAACATATGCAGCCAGCGGAAGTATAGCAAACCATGGCTATGGAACCGGACTTTATTATTTTGACGTATATAAAAAGATGAGTGACGGCGAAATGGTCTATTCGTCCGGACAGACAGCAAGCTTCGGAGTGGC